>DMIY01000031.1 GCA_003457075.1 Desulfotomaculum sp.
AGATGGCAAGCTATTTTCTTGTTAATCATATAACCATAACGTCAAATGTTCTGCGTTGTATTCTGGTCGCTGGGAATAAGTATAATTTCTATATCTTTGGAAATACTGCCGCTCCCTGCATCCTCTTTGTTCTGTCCTGTGCCGGGTTCGCTTACCGGTTGTTCTCCCGGATTGTTTGTGTTGCTGCCGGAATCACCGGCTGAAGCGGCGGGAGGTTCGTCCGGGCCTGTAGTGGCGTCCGGACTTCCACTGGTTTCAGGTGTTTTTGACTCCTTTTTAGAAGAACTGCCTTGCTTACTATTGTCACCTGGAGTACCTGAACTCTGCCCGCTGGGTACAGGAGAAGACTGTGCCCCCGTCTTAAGCGGGCTGGAGGCTATTTTTGCCGGATATACTTCTTTGTTTACTGTGTTGTTCTGGATAACCTCCGTTACCTGTCCGTCCTCAAAAAGAGCCCTGGCTACCTGGTGGGCCTGACGAAGATCCACGGTCCAGTAGCTTATCCCATCTTGTTCTGAAAAACGGCCCGGTAATGTTTGGGTTATGGTTGCCAGTTGATCAAGGTTTTTTGCCGTCCGGGCCAGGGCTACCAACTGCCTGGGGGCAAGGTTGGTAGACAGGCAGTTGTTGACTTGAGGAATCAGCCTGGGCAGTTTGAGGATTGTGTCCGGTTGCATTATTTCATGAGCCAGTGCAGTCAGAAATTTCAACTGTCGTCCAGTGCGGGAGATGTCTCCTAAAGCGTCTTTTCTAAAGCGGACGTATTGTAAAGCCTTGCGCCCGTCCAGTCGCTGCACTCCCGGCTGAAGATCAATAATATATTCGGGACCGTCGGCGCGGTCATAATAGTACATGCGTTTTTCTACGTCAATGGTTATCCCGCCCAAAGTGTCCACCATCTCTTTAAAGCCTTCCCAGTTTGTAAGCGCGTAATACTGTACCGGCATACCGATGAGATCGGATACTACCCGTGCCGTCAGGATGGGGCCGCCGTAAACATTAGCCGAGTTTATTTTATCCATCCCGTGTTTGGGAATATTAACCCTGGTATCCCGCGGTATGGACAGCAGGGACAGTCTGTTTTCCGCCGTATCCACACGGGCGACGATTATGGTGTCCGTACGGCCTACGGTTTCCCCCGGACGGGAATCCGTGCCCAGAAGCAGTACAGTGATCGAATCAACCGGTTGACCGGCCTCGCTCATATTGCCCTCCAAACTTCCCGGTATTCCCGGGAGCTTGAACCATAAAGAGTTGGCCAGTAGAAAGGAGCCGGTTGCAAGGAAGAGAACGGCCAGTATAAAAATCACAAAGGGCAATTTGCGTTTCAGTCTTCGTCTGGGCCTCAAAATAAAACACCTGCCTTTGGTTATTGGGTTCCGCCCCCACGGTACATGATAATAACTGAGGATTGGGCGCGGATACCCCGCCCGTCGGCACGCGGAACAAGGAAGAGATGATCATGGGCGGCCGGATGTCCGTTGCCCCCGTTTGTCCCGGCGGTAAGATCCGGAATGCCGCTTCCAACCGGGTCTACGATTACTGCGTTTCCGGAGCGAACAATAAATTCTGTGCCGGCTCCCCCGGTAAATACCTGTCCCGCAGCTACGGTTTTGATCCGCCACTGGAAGTCACTGCTTGGCGCCGTATTCAGTGCTTCTTTTACGTATTTTTCTACATATTGTTCCACGAAACTTTTGGTGACCAGCGGGTCCAGACGAGAGCCCGGATCACCCGAATCTGCCGCGATTGCCAGCCCCGCGTAACCAGCGCTTAACACTACCGCGACCAGTAAAAGAGTTGTTAAAATTTTACGCCTGATCATATTATCTCCTTCGACATAAGAGATTCTCTTTTGCCTGGATTATTCGACACTTGTTATCTGTTTCCTGCAAAAAATAATATTTTCTAGCGATTTGATAAAGAATGCCGGATTACCAGCCAGACAAACTTCGGCAAAACGAGTACACGTTTTATGCGGCAAGGTTCCTTTAGGAGTCGGCCCAGCCATTCCACACGCATCCGCTGCATCCAGGCCGGCGCCCGCGCTACCCTGCCCGCGACGACATCAAAGCTTCCACCCACACCCATGGCCACGTGCACGTGCAGATGGTTCAAGTTACGGGCGATAAACTGATCCTGCCGGGGCGCTCCCATCCCTGCAAAGAGAAGTTGGGAGTGTGAGCTCCGGATCATCTCTATTACTTCAACTTCACTATGGGACGAGGAATTGCCAGTGTTGCTGAAATAGCCATGATAGGCGCCTGCAATCAACAGTCGCGGGTATCGTTGTTGCAGGCGTCGGGAAGCTTCCTGGGCTACCCCCGGTTCTCCTCCCAATAGAAATATACGCCAACCTTCTTTTGCCGACCGGGCCACCAGCCGCAGCATCAGATCGATGCCCGTCACCCGTTCCGGTATGGGCTGTCCGGCTACCCGACAGGCCCAAACCACCCCTGTGCCATCTGCCGTTACCAGGTGGGCATGGTTGATTAAGTCCAATAGTTCCGGTTCTTGCTGCACCCGGTAGAGAATTTCCGGGTTTAGGGTAACTACCTGGTGAGGACGACCGCTCCGGACAAAGCCGGCTATTTGTTCTTCCGCTTCTTCCATCTTCAAAGCATCTACCCAGGCGCCTAAGATTTTTACCCGCATGCGTCTTCCCTCCCAGGCAGCTCATTTTTATTCCCTATATTATTGACGTAAGAAGTCGTTTATTTGTTCCCCTCAGTGCTTTTAGGCCGGCGAGACATCATGTTTCATAATACTCAGTAATTTTTCACATATCCGTACCAGTTGTTCTAAATCTTCCTTTGGTAATTTCTGCAGGTATTTCTTCATTGCTTCTCGCCGGCTTGTCAAGCAGGCTTGCAGTACCTCTTCTCCCGGGGGTGTAATAGTCAGCCATACCAGCCGGCGGTCATTTTGATCCCTTTCACGTTTTGCAAGTCCGGCTTTGTAAAGCTTATCCACCACGGCAGTAATGGCGCTCAAGGAAACATCCATTTCACTGGCTACTTCGGATACGGTCATGCGGCCTTGCTCGTGAATTCTTTTCATCAGAAAAAACTGGCTGCCGGTAATTCCGTGCGTCATGCAGATGTCCATTTTTACATGCATTCTGCGTATTAATTGCTGTAGTGTTGCTTCCAGCCGCTCCAGCGAGGCGAAAAGCTGATTGCCGCACACTATAGGCACCTCCCAGCGAAAAACTTAAGAATGTAAACAGTTTACCAAATTAAGTATATGCGGAGTAGATGGTCCTGTCAATTATTTTTAAGGAAAATTTCCGGTATTATTTGGTTGTTCAGGTTCTGGGAATTCTGGAGTAGATAGTGGTTCGGATTCTAGAACCTGATTCGTTTTTTCATCAGGCGATATAAGGTTTTCCCTCTTTCCTGACTCTTCAGATACTGTTTGTTTCTGTTCAGAATCTGGTGCTACTGGTTTATGTGGCCGGGGAGTTTTAGGAATAAAATTAATAGCTTCAAGCATTATCTGACGCCAAAGCTGGGCACAGTACAGGCCGCCGGAAGCCTCAGGCATAGAACGGGGTAAATCCCAACCCATCCAGACCACACCAACCAGATCAGTCGTATATCCACAAAACCAGGTATCCTTGCCTTGGTCGGTAGTACCGGTTTTACCTGCTACCATAAGTCCGGGAATTTGCGCTCGCCTGCCTGTCCCGTAGTTCACCACGGCTTGAAGCATCCTGGTTATCATTTGTGCTGTGCGCCAGTTCATTACTTTGTGTGATGCCGGATCCGTTCTTTCCAGTTCTGTACCATCAGCCAGAGCAACTCTAGTAATCACCCTTGGCGTAAAATAGGTGCCTCCATTGGCAAAAGCAGCATAAGCTGCAGCCATTTGAAGAGGGGTTACCCCCCTGTATAACCCTCCCAGAGCTGCACTTAAACCTTCTTTTTCCGGGTCCAGGCTGGTGAAACCTAACTGGCGCGCAAAAGCTACGGCCTGCTCAAGTCCTACTTGATTTAGTATTTTTATTGCCGGTACATTCAGGGAATAGGCCAATGCCTGGGTCAGGGTAACCGTTCCCCGGTAGCGACCGTCATAATTATGAGGCTGGTAACCCTTAAAGCGAACTGGAGCATCTTTAACTGTGGATTCTGGCGTCATGTTTAGATATTCTAAGGCAGGGGCATAAGCAATAACCGGTTTAAAGGCTGAACCAGGTTGTAGGTAAGCCATGGTAGCCCGATTATAAACCAGGCTGGCAGTATGTTCCCGCCCCCCTACCAGCGCTTTGATATCCCCACTTTTAGAATCGAGCAATACAATAGCCACCTGCGGCTGCAAGGTACCCTGTTCATCACGTGTAGAACCAGGAAAATTTGCTGTCCGGGAGGCTGCTTGCTCGGCTGCCTGTTGTGCTTCTTGATCCAGGGTGGTATGGATTTTCAAACCACCCCGGTAAAGATAACCTTCATCGTACTTTTGATTCATCTGCTGAATGACACAATCGACAAAATACGGATAAGGATATGCCAAAAGCCGTTTATCAGGCCCTTTTTTATTAAGATTTATTGGCTCCTGTTTTGCCTGCCGCCCCTGTTGAGATGTAATAAATACCCGTTTTACCATTAAGTCAAGCACACTATTACGGCGTTTAAGAGCTGCCTCGTAATTTCGATAAGGAGAGTAGTAACTGGGAGCCTGGGGCAATCCGGCCAGCAAGGCTGCCTCGGCCAGAGTCAAATCAGTTATCTTTTTATTAAAATAGGTTTTAGCTGCAGCTCCTATGCCTCGCGCTCCTTCACCAAAGTAAATACAGTTTAAATAAGCCAAAAAGATTTCGTTCTTGGAATAATACCGTTCAAGCTGGACAGCCAGCAATGCTTCCTGAATTTTACGCTTCAAGGTGCGCTCCGGAGTAAGAAAAGCATTTTTAGCTACCTGTTGAGTTAGGGTACTGCCTCCTTGAACCAGCTTTTTCCGGGTAAAATTGGCCCATAGCGCACGTAAGATAGCCCGCATGTCAACGCCATGATGCTGATAAAAACGGGCGTCCTCAACAGATAAAATCGCCTCTCTTAGAGGTAGGGGTACCTCTGCATACTCCACAGGAAGGTAATTTTCCAGGCCCAACTGCGCAAAAGGTTCCCCATATGCGTCACAAATCACGCTGGGAGTGCCAGGCTGAAGGGCGCCCATTTCCCATGAGGGCAAATCATGCCACGCGCTAAAAACAACAACCCCCAGCAGCCCGGTACTAACAACAAGGAACAACAAGAAGAATACAACAATATAGCGTGATATATTGAGTTTATGCCTTGCAGTTTGACGTCTTATTGCCAACTGTTATTATTCATCTCCCATAACTTCAATTTTCAATATACGCCTGTAGGAGGGAAAGAACCGGAGAATTTGCGGGACCCGTTGAGACATACAAAGACGGGTACCACGTTAGGCATCTACTGCAATTCCACCATAGAGGAAAAAAAGAAAGCCGTTCAACGGCTTAAAGCGGTTTTGTTCCCATTGTAGTAATTTAGCAGTAAAATTTGCCTTTGGGAAAGCCTCCTAACCCCTTAAAGCCTTGGTATTACTGGTAGCCCTAACGGGACTCGAACNNTCCACCTTGAGAGGGTGGTGTCCTCAACCGCTAGACGATAGGGCCACAAGGCTAGCTGCTGACCAGGTTTTATCCTGGCCGACAGTGATCCGGGAGTTTTAATTCTCAAAAATTTTAACATATAGTCGCTTGTATTGCAAGCAGTAAAAATGAGAAAAGAAAATAGATGCGACACAGGGGTATTGGTTAGCATTGGGATATTTGAATTTTTTCCTTGATTTTAAAGGAGTATTCTGTTAAAATGATGTAAGAAAACCTAAAGGCCTGGCAGTAATAGATGATTACAAAAGGCCGCCGATATAATTGCCGGAGGCCTTGATTTTTCTGGCTGCGGGACTAGGGCTCGAACCTAGGCAACATGATCCAGAGTCATGTGTGCTACCGCTACACCATCCCGCAAGCAGTTTTATGATAGCATAAAATTTATTTTCTGTCAAGATGGCTGCCAAATTCTAAGGTCATCCCAGCCGGAAGAATTTTTTACGCCTTCCATATAAAAAAGAAAATTTTCCCTATTGAGTAGAATAAAAAACAAGTAATATTTTTCCTGACAGTTTTGGGTAATACTACTAATAAATTCTATGGAGGACTCTAATGAT
>DMIY01000023.1 GCA_003457075.1 Desulfotomaculum sp.
CACATCGTATTATAAGGCAATAAAAGAAGTTTTGGATGAACTGGGAATAGCTTGGGAAATCAGATTGGAACACCTTTTGGCTTTACCTGGTTTGCTGGTAGTAGAAGAACCTGCCGAAGATCTGGAAACACTATGGCCGGCTGTTGAGCAGGCCCTCGGGCAGGCCGTCCATACCCTGCGGGAAATGCGCAGGCTGGAAGGCGGCCGGCTGGAGGAAGATATTCGATGCCGTGTGCAGCGGATTGAGGAACTGAACAGGGAAATCGAAAACAGAACTCCGCTGGTGACTCAAGAGTATCGTTCACGTCTGACTCAACGCTTGCAAGAATTGCTGCCGGAAGGTATAGTTGAACCGGGCCGCTTGATTACAGAAGTTGCCATTTTTGCCGAGCGGTCCAGTATTGCGGAAGAAGTAGTACGTATTTACAGCCATCTTTCCCAGTTGCGGCTTTCTTTGGAGGCAGACGAGGCAGTGGGCAGAAAGCTTGACTTTCTGATTCAGGAAATCAACCGGGAAGTCAATACCATTGCTTCGAAGGCCAACGACTTGCAAATCAGCCAGGTTGTGGTAGAAGTAAAGAGCGAGATTGAAAAAATACGCGAACAGATACAAAACATTGAGTAGCACGTTTACAGTTATATATTCAAAGTTAAAGCAGGAGGAAAAAAATGGCTATCAAATTAATTAACATCGGGTTCGGCAACATTGTTTCGGCCAACCGGATCGTGGCCATAGTCAGCCCGGAATCCGCTCCTATTAAGCGGATCATCGGGGAGGCGCGCGACCGCGGAATGTTGGTTGACGCTACTTACGGGCGCCGTACACGGGCAGTGATCATTGCCGACAGCGACCACGTAATTTTGTCGGCCGTCCAGCCCGAAACAGTAGCAAACCGCCTGGGTAACAAGGAAACACATTCTTCTCCAGTCGAAGAGGATATAAGTTAACCGGGTGGGATCATGAGCGGACAGGGTATATTAATAGTGCTGTCCGGACCTTCCGGAGTGGGGAAAGGCGCTGTTTCTCGTGCACTGCTGGGTGAATCTACGGATCTGGTGTGTTCCATTTCTGCTACTACCCGTTTGCCCAGAAAGGGAGAAGTAAACGGGAAAAGTTATTATTTTTTTTCACGCCAAGAGTTTCGCAAAATGATTGACCGTCAGGAGCTTTTAGAATGGGCTGAAGTTTACGGTAATTTTTACGGCACACCGCGTGTATTCGTAGAAAATGCTTTGTCTGAAGGTAGAGATGTGCTCCTGGAGATTGATGTCCAGGGAGGACTGCAGGTAAAGCAGATGATTCCTGCAGCGGTGTTGGTGTTTCTTTTTCCTCCCTCCCGGGCTGAACTGCAATCCCGCTTATTAAAGCGGGCAAGCGAATCCCTGGCGGAAATGGAAAAGCGGCTCAAATGGGCGGAGCAAGAACTGAAAATGCTTTCACGCTATGATTATGCAGTAGTCAACGATCGGGTTGAGAATGCTGTTTGGCGGATCCAATCGATCCTGGAAGCCGAAAAGTGCCGCACCTGGCGATTTAAGAATTGCTGAGAGATAGCAGCTTTATTATCTTAATGTTTTGTATCTTTGTTTGGGAGGTTACGATGAAGTTACCAGGGCATTGTATGATATTGCCGGCGGTAAAATAAAATACAAGCATACCAGGCAAGGGAGGAAATAAGGATGCTGGCGGGTAAATTCGTTACTCTCGGCATAACCGGCAGCATTGCTGCTTATAAAACAGCCGGTCTGGCCAGTTTATTAACCAAGGCCGGAGTTGATGTGCATGTGGTTATGACTGAAGCCGCTCAAAAATTTATTACATCTACCACTTTCCAGGCGCTTACAAAAAATTATGTGCACACTGATATGTTTGTTCATTTGTCGGATTTGAAGATGCCCCATATTGAACTGGCCCAAAAGGCTGATTTAATTGTTGTAGCCCCGGCTACTGCCAACGTTTTGGGGAAAGTTGCTCATGGACTTGCCGACGATCTGTTAACTACCGTTGTGATGGCAGCCACCTGTCCCGTTTTGCTTTGTCCGGCAATGAATGTACATATGTATCAGAACCCCGTAACACAGGCCAACCTGGCCAGGTTGAAGGAACTGAATTATCATCTTTTGGAACCGGGAACAGGTTACCTGGCCTGTGGCGGACAGGGCCCGGGGAGATTCCCCGAACCGGAAGAGGTTTTCGAACGGATTATCCAATTGATTTCACCGGCAGGTGATTTTGAAGGTCTGGCAGTATTGGTTACCGCCGGAGGAACCAGGGAACCGTTAGACCCCGTGCGTTTTCTTTCTAACCGCAGCTCGGGCAAAATGGGTTTCGCTCTGGCCCGGTTAGCAGCGTCAAGAGGGGCACGCGTAACAATTGTTGCTGCTCCTACAAATCTATCTCCTCCATTTGGTGTAAAGTTTATACCTGTAGAAACGGCCCTGGAAATGTACCAAGCCGTAATGGATCATTTTCCTCAAATGGATGTGGTGATCAAAGCTGCAGCGGTGACTGATTACCGCCCGGCAAGAACATCCAGGCAAAAAATCAAGAAGGGGGAAGAGTGCCTGGTTCTTGAACTGGAGAAAAACCTCGATATTCTCCTGGAACTGGGCCGGCGCAAGCAACCTCGTCAGGTGCTGGTCGGTTTTGCGGCGGAGACCGAAAATTTAGTCGAGTCCGCATTGAAAAAAGTCGAGAAAAAGAATCTCGATCTGCTCGTAGCCAATGATGTTACCCAGCCCGGGGCCGGCTTTGGAACGGATACCAATATCGCTAAGTTGATCTACCGTAACGGAGAAGTCGTTGATCTGCCCCTGATGAATAAACTGGATTTGGCCGGCCGCATTCTGGATGCAGTTTTATTGCTGCGCCGGCAGCGACTGTCATGATTTTTTATAGTTGACAGCCAACTTTATTTTTCTAAAAGGGGCGAAAAAATTGTACGCCGAAGTTCTGGTGAACTTGTCTGCCCGCAGCGTAGACAGAATATTTCACTACC
>DMIY01000140.1 GCA_003457075.1 Desulfotomaculum sp.
TTGATACCCCTTCCTTCTTTACCGAATCGGCTACTGCGGCCATGCGGGAATCCGATCTGGTTTTACTGGTTGGTTCGCTTGACCTGGGCACCATTAAAAACATGAAAGCTTGCCTGATCATTATGGATAAGCTGAACTTTTCGCGGGCCAAGTTGAAACTGGTTTTAAACCGGGTGGGCAAGGAATTCGGCGTGTATCCGAAGGACATCGAAGCAACCTTGAAAATGCCTATTTTTGTTACTATCCCGGCGGATGCCAAAAGTGTGCTTACCGGGCTGAACCAGGGAGTTCCAGCCGCATACAGCCTGCCTGATTCTGATTTTGGGCGCAGTTTTCAGATGCTGGCCAACGCTGTGGCCGGCGGGGCGAGGGAAGTGGAACTGCCGGTAAAAAAGAAAGGTTTTTTTGCGCGCGTGTTTGCCTGACCAAAAGAAGGGGAGATGTTTAAGCAGTGCCTAGTGATAAGAATGTAAGGATTTCAAAAAGTCCTTTATCTGCGTTGGCTAAGGATATGATTGAGAAAAGAGCGTCGCCGCAAGAAAATCCGGAAGCGGCGGAAAAGGCTGCTTTTGTTGATTCTCTTAAGGAAAGAACCTTAAGGAGAACAATTGACAATATGAATGGTTCTATCGTTGTGGATCGTTTTTGCGTGGAAGAGAAGGTGCACTTTAAAAAGAATGTTTTTGAGACGCTGACCCAGCTTTTAACGGAAGAAGGGAAGTTTATCAGCCGGGTCGACCGGGAGAAAATTGTAAATGAGGTTACAGATGAAATCACCGGCTATGGTCCTATTGATCCTTTCCTGCATGATGAAGAAGTGATGGAAATTATGGTAAATGGTCCCAAGCAAATATACGTAGAAAAAAGAGGGAAAATGATTAAAACCGGTACGACCTTCCGGAATGACGATCACGTGCGGCAGACTATTGAAAAAATCATCAGCCCTCTGGGAAGAAGGCTGGATGATTCTTCTCCTCTTGTGGATGCCCGCCTGCCGGACGGTTCCCGGGTGAACGCAATTATTCCTCCTTTAGCTATTAACGGACCAACGGTAACCATCCGCAAGTTTTCCGCCGATCCCTATACTATTGAGGATTTTATCGCTTTCGGCACTTTGACTACGGAGATGTCGGTATTCCTTAAAGCCTGTGTGGAAAGCAGGATAAATATTGTTGTTTCCGGCGGCACCAGTTCCGGAAAAACAACTACTTTAAATGTGCTGTCTTCTTTTATTCCGGAAGATGAAAGAATTGTTACCATTGAGGACGCTGCCGAGCTCCAGCTTTGGCAGGAGCATGTGGTCCGCCTGGAGAGCAGGCCGCCTAATATTGAGGGAAAGGGAAGGATAAGCATCCGCGACCTGGTGATCAATTGTTTAAGAATGCGGCCCGACCGGATAGTGGTGGGCGAGGTGCGGGGCGGCGAGGCGTTGGATATGCTCCAGGCCATGAATACCGGGCATGACGGCTCAATAACCACCGGTCACGCCAACAGCCCGCGGGATATTCTTTTCCGTATTGAAACAATGGTCATGATGGCCGGGATGGACCTGCCGATAAAGGCAATCAGGGAGCAAATAGCCACCGCCATCAACCTGATTGTTCACCAGGAGCGTTTTAAAGACGGCAGCCGCAGGATTACCAATATTACTGAAGTTACCGGGATGGAAGGAGATACTGTTACCCTGCAGGATATTTTTGTGTTTGAACAAAAAGGGGTAGATGAAAAGAAACGGGTGATGGGGCGCCACGTCCCAACCGGCATAGTGCCGAAGTTCATTGAAAAAATAGAAACAGCCGGTGTTTATCTTCCCCATCAGATCTTCCGCAATACTTAAGGTAAAGGGTGAGGAAGCAATGTATATTTTTTTGCCCGCCGCTTTGATCTTTGGCGCAGTATTTTTTGGTGTTTTTGCTTTATACGGAGTGGTTTTGGGCAGGCGCAACCGGGTGGCCGGCCGGATCCGGGATCTTGACAAGACCGTCCTGACCGGAAAAGAAGAAGCGGCGGCAGCGGAAACCGGCAGTGAGAGGCTGGAAGGATCAACAGGCCAAAAGCCGTCTGTAAGATTTCCCGTGCTGGAAAGATATTTTCAAAAATTGGGGAAAAAACTGGAAAAGGCTCATCTTTTGTATAGGCCGCAGGAATTCTTCCTGCTTTCTTCAGGTATGGCGGTAGTGGTTGTTTTTATTGCCTTTTTACTTCTTAGCGGCAAATTTCCGGGTATAACCAGGGATCCCGCCAGGCTGATTTTGCTGGTGTTGGTGAGCGCGGGCATAGGCTTTATGCTCCCCAATATTTATCTGTCTTTTAGGATAAGCAAACTTAAGCACCTTTTAAGCAGCCAGGTGAGTGACATGCTCATGCTGCTCTCCAACTACTTAAGGGCTGGACATGCTTTTGCCCGGTCTATGGAACTGGTAAGCCGTGAGGTTCGCTCTCCTTTGGCGGACGAATTAAAAAAGTTTATCCGGGACATCAGCCTGGGCGGGGGCGTGATGGAGGCGCTGTCAGACCTGGATAAACGGACTGAGGACGAAGACCTGGGGCTGGTTATTGTGGCCATTCAAATCCAGCATCAGGTTGGGGGCAACCTGGCCGAGATCATGGACAGCATCAACAATACCATCAGGGAAAGGGTCCGGCTAAAAGGAGAGATCAGGACGTTGACCGCTCAGGGAAGGATGACGGCGTATATAATCTGCCTTTTGCCGGTGATTATGGGTCTTATCATTTTTTATCTTTACCCTGATTTTAGCAGTGTTCTCTTTACAGATCAAAGGGGGCAGCTTATGATTTTGATTGCCGTGGCCGCCGAAGTGCTGGGTATTCTTTTGATCCGCAAGATCGTGGAAATCAAGGTTTGAAGGGGGCGCTTTTTTGTTATACGTGCTGGCAGTTTTGACTTTTTTCATTGTTTTTGCGCTGGTGCTCCTTATTTACCTGGGCGCAGTTGAGAGCAAACGCAGTGTGGGATCGCGTTTGAGGGCTCTGCAGGAAGTGCGTATGGGTGATGAAGAAGATGAACCCTTAAGTCTTCCTTTCCGGATAAGAATTTTAAAGCCCTTGATAACCAGGACGATTGCTTTTTTCAACCGCTTGCTGCCGGCCAACCTGGTTGCT
>DMIY01000191.1 GCA_003457075.1 Desulfotomaculum sp.
CCAGAAATCTACCAAAACCGGCTCTTTTGCCTGCAAAACCTCAGCATCAAAACTGCTTTCATTTAACTCCAGAGCCATAATCAAAACCACCTTTTTTTAGATTTAAATATTTTTAATTTAAAGAATCCCTCTGCGTTCATTCTCACCACCAACTTATTAAGATTATATCATTATTATTCTATTATAAACAAACTGGACAGTCAATTCAAAATCTCACTCATTATTTCTTTGAATACCGGCGCTGCCGTCTGTCCTCCGCTGATCCCTTCCCTGACCAGGACGGTTACTACGTATCTGGGTTGACCAACAGGCGCGTAACCACAAAACCAGGCGTTAACACGTTCACCTGTACCACCCGCCTGGGCGGAACCTGTTTTGCCGGCGCTCCCATAGTCTTCAAGGTATGCTCCCCTGCCTACTCCTTCAGTAGTTACTGATGCCAGCAATTGCCGGAGTTGGCCGGCCACAGGCGAAGGAATAACCCGGGACCCGCGTTCGCCGGGGAAAAAGCGCGTAACAACCCCTTCCTCCGTTCGAAGTTCCCTGACCAGGCGAGGCTGCCTGTACACCCCATCGTTAACAACCGTATTCATCATTGCCGTAACCTGCACCGGCGTGGCCAGCACGGGTCCCTGGCCCAGGCTGCTGTTAGCAAGGCTGTGCGGGGCGGAAATCAGATTAAGATTTTGCCGATAGTCGCGTGGCACGGGATAACCAGTTACCTTTTGATTATCAAAACCAAAGTACTGAGCATAGGCAATCAACTTTTCCGCTCCCAATTCAAGGGCAACCTTTACAAAAACCGGGTTGCACGACTGGGCAAAAGCCTTTGCAAAATTAATATTACCATGCCCGGGGGCATACCAGCAGCGAACGGGCTCGTCTTTTTCTCCCCGGCAGTGGAAAGTGTCTTCTAAAGATACTATTCCCTCCGCTAAGGCCGCGGCGGCTATCACCACCTTAAAAAGAGAACCCGGCGGGAAAAGCATGGTGCACTGATCCAGGAAAGCCTCCGGATCACCTTTTAGATATTTTTCTATTTCCCGCGGGTGAGGATTATAGGTAGGGCGGCCGGCCATGGCCAGAATATCCCCTGTTGAAACATCCATTACCACTACCGCTCCTTTTTTCACACGAGCGTCCATCACTCTTTCTGCTATCCGCTGAATATCAGCATCAATAGTGGTAACAAGGTTCTGCCTGCCGCTGTCAAGATGCCGGGTATTTACCTCCGTACCCAGACCCCGCAACCATTCTGTACGAGCATCCATAAAGAGCCGTGCATAGCCCTGCAGGCCCGTGGCCCTTAACTCATGCTCGTAGTATAACTCTAGTCCGGTTCGCCCTACCCAATCATCAGCCCCGTACGCCTTTTTATCCTTGCTGCTCAAAGAAGAAATTTCACGATAAGAATGTATCTTGCCGAGGTGTCCAACTACCTGGGCAGCCAATGGTTCCGGACCGTAACGAAAACTTACCGGCAGCACAAGCACTCCCGGCCAGTTATGTTGACGGACTTTCTTTGCCTGCCCGGAAGAAAGGTGATAGGGCAAAACGCAAGGGGATCTTTTTAACACCGGCAATAGTTTATTTTTATCGATCTTTAAAATTGCAGCCAGTTCTTTTGCCAGAAGATCGGATTTGGTAATAATTTGAGGAAATACTATCACTCGATTGGACTGTACGGTTTGAGTGAGTGGTCGCAGGTGGCGGTCCAGGATCTGGCCGCGCGGAAATTCTTCCAAAGAAACGGTTAACGTTTCACGCTGCACTGCTTTAGCAGCATAGTACCCTCCCTCAAGCACCTGAATGACACTCAGGCGAATCATGAGCAAAAGAAAAAGTATTAAAAATGCATAAAAAAGCTGTACCACGCGTTTTCCAGGCAAGAAATTCACGTCTTTTTTCCTTTACGTAAACTAGATATTCCTAGAATACATAATAGCCAGAAAGCACTACGTGATATACACTCAACGCTGGTACTTAAGCTTATTAGCATTATGTTCACCAAGGGTTTCGGCAAAAGCATGGGCGCCGTCGGGTTTTGCTACATAATAAAGATACTCCGTTGATACAGGGTTGACTACTGCCAGCAGGGAAGCTTCCCCGGGGCAGGCAATCGGTCCGGGAGGCAGGCCGTTTATCTTGTAAGTGTTATACGGAGAGTCAACCTCCAGATCTTTATAATATAATTTTGGCCTCTGGCTCCCCAAGGCATATTGGATTGTAGCGTCCACCTGCAACGGCATTCCTTTGCGCAGACGGTTTTCAATTATCCCTGCAACAAGAGGAAGTTCCTCTTCCACCTTGACTTCTTTCTCTACTAAAGAGGCGATGATTATAGCTTGGTGAAGCGTAAACCCCATCGGTCGCAAGTGTTTCCTGTAATTCAAGGACTCAACCTTTTCTGCAAAACGGTGCAACATCAGGTTAATTATCTCATGCTCCGAAACATTACTGCTCAGATAATACGTATCGGGGAAAAGATAGCCTTCCAGACGGCATGGTCCCTGGGGCAAGTCCTCCAGAAAGTCATAGTTAAAATTTCCGCTTTCTATTTCCCGTAAAAAAATATTCATTCTAATCAGCCCTTTACGGCTCAGTAATTCAGATATCTGACCCACAGTGTATCCTTCCGGAATAGTTATCTTAAGAACAGACTGTTTCCCCTGAATTAACTGGTTAGTAATATCCGGCACAGACTGGTCGAACCTGAATTCATATGAGCCGGCTCTAAGCCGGTCGTCTATGCCTTTAAGCCGGGTATAGAGAATAAAAATCAGGGAGTTTTTGATCAGTCCTTTTTTAAATAAAATCTGTGCTACATGAGCGCTGGAGGCATTTTGAGGAATTGTAATACTGACCGGATCAGACATGCCTGAAGGTTTTACAGGAGACAAAAAGCTCGAAAAAATCAAACCCCCGGAAAGAAAGACCAGCATCAGCCCTGTGAAGCCTAAAATTACTGCTCTTTTGTATTCTTCTACCCGCTTGAAAAAAACCGTTACAAGTTGTTTTACTTTATCCACCAGTATTTTTCTCCTCATTGTTATCAACCGGAGGTAAGCCGTTACCTGGAGAAGGCGGTTGTGGTTCAACCGGCTCAACCGGGTTTTCTTCCGCCGGCGGTTGTTCATCATCCACACCAGGTGGCAAGATCACAGGCGCTTCTTCCTCCTCCTTAATGCCCACAGCCACAATCCTGTTCACCGGCCGGTACGTACTTTCAGACAAGCGTTCCACTTTTGCCACACCATTTTCCCAGGTGACCCGCTCGGCAATCACATTGTAACCCTTAGCGCCTTCCTGCTTGATTGCCTGTTCTCCCTTTTTAAGGTTGGGGTCTTGGGCATGAATTGTTTTTGGTTCCAATACTTTAATAACCCTGGTACGGATACTTACCGGCGCTTTATAATCCGTATTGCCATAAATTTTAAAATTTAATTGTCTGCCGTAAACAGAAGACCTGACATAAACATAACTCTCGGTGCTGTTGCGAAACTTCAGATCAGTAGCCCCGTATACTACTGTAGCGTCCCGTCCTATCGGCACATAAGATACCGGTAAGGAATGATTGGTACGTTTGAGAATTTCCAGGTTACTCAAAAGGATAGTATTATAAAGGGTGGTGCTGACCTGACAAACCCCGCCGCCAATACCTTCCACAAACTCGTCGTTAACAATAACCTTGGCATTTTTATAGCCCGCCTCAGTACTGCGCGGGCCTACTACCCTGTTAAAAGAAACTTCCTGCCCGGGAGGTATCAGCAGTCCGTCCAAGGCAGATGCCGCCACCCGTATATTGTAAACACGCCTAACATCAGCCGGATCAAAAGAGGTGGAATATGCTCCAAGCAGGCCTTTTAAACCCATGGCAGCAACCATTTCAGTTGTACGGCGGGGTTTTGCCTGAACCAGGTTTAAGTAAATTTCCGGCGATTCTTTCTTCTTCACCAGGTAATCCACCAGATCCCGGTAAGCAGCTTCTTTATCTATTTCCACGCCATCCCCGCCGGGGATGATCTCTATCCGCTCATCTTTAGTTACTCGAAAAGCAGCGTCCCGGGCAGGCAGACCCAGACCGGACGTAAGCTCCACAATCTTTTGTTCGAATTTCTTTTTATTTATAACCAACCTTAAGGGAAGTTCGTAACCATCCCGTTTGATCAAATGTTTTTGCTGCCACTGAGATAAAAGAGAGCCTTCTCTGCCCAGGCCCAGGGCGTCATCTGACATTGCCTGTGCGTCTATCCTCAGATCTACCTCTGGCAGGGGAAATGTCCATGTCTTGTCTTCGTACTTAAGCGCCACCGGTGTGGAAAGCATTTTCTTCTCCTTATGCTCCAGGATTTCCATACATTTTTCACGGTTCAAACCCTGCAAATCCACTCCGCAAAATTTAACACCCGGTATAACCCTGTCCGTTCCAGCTTTTAAATAGCCGGCGGCGCCCAGCCCCACCACCGCTGCTGCAAGTATTCCAGTCAGCAACATGATTACAAGAAGGCGTGACTTCATCCTTCTTCCTCCACTCCATAATAAAAAGGCCGGTTCTTAAAGGAATCTACCTTTTTTACCAGCCTGACATGAACCAGCACAATTTATTCNNATCCTCCCAGGCGTCAGCTACCCTTTCCCATTCTTCATCATCTTCAATATCTACCAGGACATCACTGCCGTCCTCATCTTTGTCAAACTTCAAAATGATTGCTTCCCCTTCCTCATTTTCATCGTCTACCGGCAACAGGATGGCATACTCGGTACCGTTTATTTCCATTATATCAATAACTTCGAAATCTTCTTCCTTCCCGTCCTCACCGATCAGAGTTATTACCCGGTCCTGTTCAAATTCGCCCTCGGACATTTTTCATCACCTCTTTTTTAAGATGTGCCTATTTTAACTTACTGCCAGGTACTTGTCAAGAACAACCCGGAGACCAGTGGGCATCCAGGTAATTCTGTAAAATAATTACCGCCGCCATTTTATCAATTACCTTTTTACGTCTGGCACGGCTGACGTCTGCTGACAACAGTACTCTCTCTGCCGCCACCGTGCTTAAACGCTCGTCCCAGGTTTCCACCGCCAGCTTAAGATCAGTTTTCAGTCTATCCACAAAGGCAAGAACTTTATGCCCCTGTTCTCCCAGGCTACCGTTCATATTGCGGGGCAGGCCTACCACCACCAGTTCTACATTATATTTGCCGGCCAGTTCCTTTAACGCGGCTATATCTTTCTGCTTCTGTTTACTCCGCAGGATAGTTTCAATCCCTTGAGCCACGCAACCCAGGGGATCACTGACGGCAACACCGATATATTTCTCTCCCATATCCAGACCCATTACACGCAAAATAACCGGCCCCCTGCCTCTTAAATTTAACTCTGAAGAAGTAACCTAATCTATCTGTGTTCCTTACACAATTTTGATACAAAACTCGGGACACACGGCGCCGCAATATCCGCACAGGCGGCAACGGCTTTGATCAACTACTGCCCTGCCTTCTACCAGCATGAGAGCACCGGCGCCGCACCGCTTGATACACTGACCGCACCCGGGACACCAGTCCTCTATAATCAGCCTGCGGTTTTGCCTGTTAACCCGGGCACGTAATTCTTGCGGAATGGTGCGGTTGGTAAAAAAAGCTGCATTAAAGTCTACCTCTAAAGTACTGGACATACCCACCGCCACTGCGGCCAGTTCCGGTATAGAAAAAACAAAACCAAGGGCTTCATCGGCACGATCGAGGAGGTTTCCACCTCCCAAAGCCTTCATCCCATATATACCCTTACCAAGAAGGGCCGCTTCCCGGATGGCGGCCAGCATTTCCTCCCGCCCGCCATCTCTGATCCCTATACCGGTTATATTAATTAAAGGCTGGATGATGTCAAACTCAGGAATCAGGGCAGCAGCCCTGACCCCCTCAACAGAATGGGTGGAAATACCAATGGCCCGTACCAGTCCCGCTTCTTTGGCCTTAACCAGGCATTCCACGGCCCCCCAGTGACCCCTGATGGTCAAGGCCGATTCCTGCTCGTGCAACAAAAAAATGTCTATATATTCCCGTCCCAGCGAACGAAGGGCTTTATTAAGACTCTCCCCCATACCCTCGCCGGTATAAGCGTACGACTTGGTAGCAATGACCACCCGTTTATCTAACCCCTGAAGCGCTTCTTTAATATATGGATAAGTATCATAAAGTTCCGCTGTATCAATAAAATTAATCCCTGCTTCAAGGGCATGACGGATCACCGCTGCTCCCTGTGAAAGAGCAAGATTAACCTGCAGCGGACCCACTGTCAATGCGCCAAAACAAAGCCTGGAAACTAAAATCCCGCTTTCGCCCAGCATCCGGTATTCCAAAGCCAGCAGTCCCCTATCTTTAACACTTCAAATAATGCTTCACCAGTTCTTCCAGCAGTTCATCCCGCTCCAGCCGGCGAATTAGGCTTCTGGCGTTATTATGTCCGGTAATATAAGCCGGATCACCGGAGATGAAGTAACCCACAAGCTGGTTAATGGGATTATAACCTCTTTCTTTCAACGCCTCATACACTTTGAATAAAATTTCCCTGGCTTGATTTACCTCTTCAACTTTCACCTTGCTGAACATCACTGTATTCTCTGAAGACTTATCGCCCATGGTTTTAAAACCCCCATCTTATGAAATACCAGAAAATTGTTACCCCTTTTTACAATCGCAGTTGTTTTCCAGCCACCACGCAGGCACTATCCAGAGCTTCCTGCAGCCGCGACGGATCTTTTCCGCCTGCCTGAGCCATCTCCGGCCTGCCTCCACCACCGCCATCAATAATCGAAGCAAGTTCCTTAACAAGCTTTCCTGCATGTAAACCACGCGGCAGCAGATCTTTAGTGATCGCGGCCACCAGATTCACCCGGTCACCCGTCTGGCTGCCTAAAACTATAACCCCTGAATTCAACCGGTCACGCAACAAGTCCACCATTGCCCGCAGGCCATCCATGTCCTTGGCGCTGGCGCGCGCTGCCAGCAATTTAATCCCGTCCAGGTCCTTAACCTGTTCGAGCAAAGCCTGCACTTCATAGCGAGCCAGACGGGCACGCAACTGCTCATTTTCCCGCTCTAATTCCCTGCTCTCCTTAACCATGCTGTCCAGGCGCGGCGCCAGTTCATCAGGAGCAACTCTAAGCATAGAACTAATCCGGGTTATTTGCTCATCCCTGGCAGCAAGGTAGCGAAGCGCGCCGGCGCCGGTTATCGCTTCCACCCGCCGCAGGCCGGCGCCTACACTGCTTTCTCTCAATAATTTAAATAACCCGATCTCAGATGTGGATCTGACATGTGTGCCGCCGCAAAGTTCCAGGCTGAAGTCACCCATTTTTACAACCCTTACCTTGGCGCCGTACTTTTCTCCGAACAAAGCGGTTGCGCCCATGGCCGCGGCTTCCTGGAAAGAAGCAGTAAAGGTTTCCACGGGCAAACTGGCCAAGATCATCTCATTAACAATATTTTCTACCCTGCTCAACTCTTCCTGTGATACGGCGGAATGATAACTGAAGTCAAACCGCAACCGGTCGGATGCAACCAGGGAGCCAGCCTGGTTCACGTGCTCACCGAGCACCTGCTTTAAAGCCTTGTGCAGCAAATGAGCAGCTGAATGATTGCGGGCAATTTCCTGGCGGCGGGCGATGTCCGCCTTTACCTGGACAAGATCATTTTCCTTAAATATACCGTCAGTTACCTTGCCCCGATGCAGGTAAAGACCTTCTACAGGTTTCTGCACATCATAAACTCCTACCTTACCCTCCGGCGCAATTACCAGCGCATGATCGGCCACCTGGCCGCCGGACTCTGCATAACAAGAAGTAACGTCCAAAACAAACTCTATTTCTTCTCCGGCCATTGCCTGCTTTACAGACTGGCTCCCTTTAACCAGCAAAACCACACGGCCTTTTGCCTCCAGCGCGTCATAACCAACAAATTCCGTCTCACCAAAGCGATCACGAACAGTTTTATAAAAAGCGGCGCCTTCTGAAAAATACTCCATTTCCTGCCTGGAGCTACGTGCCCGCCGGCGCTGTTCTTCAAGAGCAACGTGAAAACCATCCTCATCCACTAAAAACTCCTCTTCCGCAGCCATTTCCTTGGTTAATTCCAAAGGGAAACCATAGGTGTCATGCAAACGAAAGGCATCCTCACCACTGATTACCGTTTGGTCAACAGCCTGTGCCTGGCGGATTAGATTCGCTAAAATATCCATCCCCTGAGCTAACGTCTGGGCAAACCGGGTTTCCTCCCCCTGGATTACTTTAATAATATTTTCCCGTTCGACCGCAAGCTCTGTGTAAACATCACCCATCTGTTCAATTACCATTTCCGCCACCTGGTGCAAAAAGGGATCTTCAATACCCAGCAGCCGGCCGAAACGCATAGCCCGCCGCAGCAGGCGCCGCAGTATATAACCCCGGCCCTCATTGGAAGGAAAAGCGCCGTCGGCCACCGCAAAGGTTACTGC
>DMIY01000119.1 GCA_003457075.1 Desulfotomaculum sp.
ATCCACCAGGTTGATCAGCACCTGTTCCAGGCGATCTGCCTCCCCAATTACCGGCGGTAATTTTTCCTCCAGGCGAACATCCAGGACAGCCCCCTTCTCACCAGCCAGCGAAGAAAACCTTTCCTTAACCCGCTGCACCAAAACCGCAATATCCACCAGTTCTTGTTTTATTAACACCTGTCCTTCATCCATCCGGCGCAAATCCAGCAAGTCATCCACCATCCGGCGCAGACGCTGGACTTCTTCCAGAATGTTGCCCAGATATTCTTCCTCCCGGCCCTCCTGCCGGGCCAAACCATCCTGAATAGCTTCCGCATAGCCTTGAATAACCGTAAGAGGGGTGCGCAGTTCATGCGAAACATTGGCAACAAACTCACGCCGGTTTTGATCCACCTTTTCCAAGGCAGCTATCTTTTCCTGAAGCTCATGTGATAAAACATTCAGCGACTCAGCCAACAAACCCAGTTCGTCCCTGGAGGGGACGGCTACCTGCCGGCTGAAGTCCCCTGTGGCCATGGCCCGGGCCACTTTGTTCATCTGGACTAAAGGCCCGGTAAGCATACGTGAAAAGAAAAGGCTCAAAAGAGTGGCAAGCAGAACACCCAAAATCAGGGCATAAACAATAACCCGCTGCAGGGCGCCGAGATTGGCTGCTAAAGGAGCCAGGGGAGCGTGAATGAAAAGAGCGCCGGTTACCTGCCCGTTAGAACGCAGAGGAATGCCGGCCACCAGCACTTCTGCATCAAAAAAAGGGCTGTATTCTCTCTCGATCACACTTTGCCCCTTTAAAATCTGATCCAACTGTTCCCGCTCGAAGGGCAGCGGTATCCCGGGCAGCCACGCCCCCGAATCCCAGGAAAGATTTCCTCTCCTGCCGGGCATCTCCCATTCCCGTCCCATCATCATCCGGTGACCCATTCCCATGTCCATAGCCTGCCATTGCAGAACCGCGCCCCGGGCATCAATCACCATTACACTGGCGCCCATCAACCTAGCCAGAAAACGAACCTGCCGGGTAACCAGCTCAGAGTCCCGCTCCCCGCTAATAGCTTCCGCCAGCTTTTCTCCTTCCTGCAAAAGGCGGTCTTCCTGCTGCTGATAATAAGTATTTTTTAGGATACCGGCCTGGATTAAAACCGTCAGCCCCAGCACGATTACCACCAGCAGCAACATGGCCAGCCAGAGCCTGCCTACAATTCCGGATAACCTCATTTACCCACCTCAAACTTATAGCCCACACCCCAGACAGTAGTTACGTACTGTGAAGCGCCAGGTATTTTAGACATTTTTTCCCTTAGCCTGGTAACGTGGGTATCCACTGTTCTTGCCTCACCAAAAAAGTTATATCCCCACACCTGTTCAAGAATTTGCTCACGGGTAAAAACACGGCCCGCAGACCGGGCCAAAAAATATAAAAGATCAAATTCTTTGGGTGTCAAGGAAAGAGATTGCTCCATAAGATATACTTCACGGGAAGCAGGCTTAATGACCAGCCCGTCAAACTCAAGCACATCTTCCGTCTCCTGCTGCTGCCTGGTGCGGCGAAGCACAGCTTTTACCCTGGCCACCAGTTCCCGCGGGGAAAAGGGTTTCACCACGTAGTCATCAGCCCCTAATTCCAACCCCAACACCCGGTCGATCTCCTCGCCGCGGGCAGTAAGCATAATTACCGGAAGATTAGAATCTTTGCGAATCTGCCGGCAAACTGTCCACCCGTCGGTCCCAGGCATCATTATGTCTAAAATAACAAGATCAAAGGAGCCTTTATTTAACTGTTCCAATACCTGCTGGCCGTCGCCGGCTTCAGTCACCAAAAAGCCCTCGGCATTTAAGTACATCCGCACCAGATCCCGTATTTTCCTCTCATCGTCGGCAACCAGTATTCTGGCCTGTACCATTCATTTTAACCCTCCGCCCAAAACTATATCACAAAATGAATAGCTTTTCACCCACATCTAAATAAAATATGGCGATCAACCTGACGAGGTTAAGCTACAGCACACGCCTGATGCCCCAGTTTACAAGCGAACATACTTTTACCACTGCCCTGACCAAGGGATTTCTTAACTCTCTCTCCAGTTGCCGGTATTCTTCGCGGCAGTTGATTATATCCTGATGGAGAAACCGAAGCGAATGCTCCAGTTCTTCTTCTCTTTTCAAAGCTTCCTTCAAGCTGCTGCTCAGAAAATTAACCTCCTCCTTTAATTGCTTCTCTTCCTGCGCCGCCAGTCCCTGACCGCGTTCTAATTTCTGGCGCAGTTCTACAATTTCGGTCTGCAGCTCGGCCACTTTGGTTGCCTGGCGTTCCTTTGATTCCGCCAAACGGGCTTTGTTTTCCCGATCCCGCTCCTTGTACTGCTGCAACTTGATAAATAATGCTTCCATGTTGGCCTGGTTCTTGCTGATTGTTTCTTTTAACTGAAGGTTCTCAGCTTTCTTTTCGCGAGCCTGTTTTACCCACAACCGGCACTGGTATAAGATGCTGTTTGCCTTTGCCTCCAGCTTGTTAATGTGTTCCCGGTATCGAAAAATTTCTTTCTTGCGCAAAGAAAGCAACAAATCCTTTTCCGCCATCTGGGCAACCAACTGCTCCTGCTGACTTACTTCTTCAGCGCGCAAAGCCAGGGCAGCGGCGGCTTCCTGATGAGCGGCAGTAAGTTCTTGCAGCCTTTCTTTTAAAACCAGGTTCTTATTCCGCAAACGTTTTCTGTAACGGTACCAACGTGCTTTTTGCCTTTCCAGGACGTTCAGGAACCGCTTCATTAAGTCCTCATAGGCCACGCGCAGGGCAGGATTATAGGTCCACACTCCATCTGCCACTCTCTCAAAGTAAGGAAATTTATGCAGTAGTTCTTCAATGTCTTTTAAACCGGTCTGGCGCCAGACCTGCACCACATCAAAAACCTGTTGGGCGGAAAGTCCGGCAGAATGTAATTTTAACGATTTAATTACTATGTCCTTTAATGCATACTGAGTAGCTTCCACCTCCCATTCAGTTAATCCCCAATGACCATTATCCAGTTGAATAAAGCGTCCATCTGAGACAAGGCTGGTTTCCTCTGCTATGATCTTTTTAAAATTTTTATTTTTATGTTTTATGTTTACTTCCTGTATTACTTCTTTTAAACTTAAAGGCTGCTGCCGCTTTAGTAAAAGAGCATAAAAAGCATCGTTTTCCCGCCTGCCTTCGAGATTCAAGCGCCAGAAACCATTTTGATCACGAAAAAAACAGGGATGCTGACGCAGGCACAAGGTTACTTTTTCTTCTGCCTGCACCGGGCCGTAATCCCGCAACATTTTTTGCTGCACGCAGGGAGTCAACTCAGCCACAGTTAATGTCTCAAAAAAAAATAATATTTTCTTCAGGACATCAGTAAGAGAATACAGTTCCCCGTCCATAGGTAATCCCACCTTCCTTAAATCCAACTTTTTTACGGATCTTCATAATAAAATAATTCCATTGGAAATTGCTACTTCCCTTTTAATTATTAGATAAATTTTCCACTTTTTTCCTACACGTTCTTCCTTATACTACCAGGAAATATTGTTCTTTGACAGTAAATACAAAGATTTAAATCATGGAACCATAGGTATGAAAAGGGCCGTCTACGGACGACCCTTCTATCTTGGAGCGCCTGGCCAACGTACTCATGGTCAGGTTTGGGAAAAGAATACCACGCTTAAAGACATCAAATTGTTTGAAGCCATGCAGCTTAAAAAGAAGAAACCCGAAAGATGCAAAAACTCTTTCAGGTATCCAGTGGTCAGGAACATATTAAATTAGCACCCCCACCCTAA
>DMIY01000127.1 GCA_003457075.1 Desulfotomaculum sp.
AACTTACGCCTGGCTCTGGAATGTGGGGCCGTTCACCAGATAACAACCGACCTGGCGCAGGCCGTGGTTAATGCAGACCTGGTGATCCTGGCTACTCACATAAAAGCGAGCCGGGAGTTGCTGCGCGAAATTTTGCCCTGGTTGTCTCCGCAGACTGTAGTTACCGATGTCGGCAGCGCCAAGATTGAAATAATCAACTTTGCCGGCCAATTAATGCCTCCGGATATATTTTTTGTCGGCGGTCATCCTATGGCTGGTTCTGAACGGCAGGGAATAAAAGGTGCTGATCCCTATCTTTTTGAAAACGCCTTTTATATTCTCACTCCACTGCCTAACACCCCACCGTGGGTTTTGGGTAAAGTAAGAGCCATGGTAGAAGGCATTGGAGCACGGGTAATAGAAATGATTCCCGAAGAACACGACCGTGCTGTAGCGGCACTCAGCCATTTACCGCACATGGTAGCTGTTGCCCTGGTTAATTCCCTGGCTTCCATGCCGGAGGGAGAAAAATTTCTGCCATTAGCGGCAGGCGGTTTTCGGGACACCACGCGCATTGCTATGAGCAACCCCCAGATGTGGCGGGATATTTTTCTTTCTAATAGCGATTTATTGCTGGCCATGGCCAGAGTTTTCCGGCAGCAGCTTGATTTATTGGAAAGCGCAGTGGCATGTGGAGATGAGCAGGGTATTTTGGATTTTTTGACGGCGGCAAAAGAAGTGCGCCTGCATCTTCCGGCGAAAACGAAGGGTTATTTACCCTTGCTTTTTGAAATTTTGATTACAGTTCCTGATCTTCCCGGTTCTATTGCGGATGTGGCCGGGAGGCTGGGCCGGGAAGGAATAAATATCGCCGACATAGAAATCTTAAGGGTAAGAGAAGGTGAGGGGGGAAGCATCCGCCTGGCATTTGCTGCTGAAAAAGAACAGGAAGCGGCAGTTAAGGCGCTGCGCAGTGCAGATGTGCAGGTAGTGAAGCGGTGATTACATGGAATTTCGAATTACTCCTCCCGGGGGCTTGTGCGGAACCGTGCGCGTTCCTGGTGATAAATCCATTTCACACCGGGCAGTAATGCTTGGCGCGCTGGCCCAGGGAGATACGTACATAGAAAACTTTCTGGCGGGAGCAGATTGCCTGGCTACCATTCGTTGCTTCCGGGCCTTGGGAGTGAAGTTTAACGGTCCTACCGGGGAAGGTATCCTGGTGGCGCGTGGACGCGGCCCGCAGGCTTTGCAGGAACCAACACGTGTCCTTAACGCGTCCAATTCGGGCACCACCATGCGCCTGCTTTTAGGTATTTTATCCGGGCTGCCATTTTTCAGTGTGCTTACGGGGGATGCCTCCCTTCGTCGCCGGCCTATGGGGAGGATTACCGGCCCTCTTCGTCAGATGGGCGCGCAAATCTGGGGGCGTCAAGAAGGGAACCTTGCTCCTCTGGCTGTCCGGGGAGGAAATATTAATGCTCTTCAGTATACGCCGCCGGTAGCCAGCGCCCAGGTAAAGTCAGCTATCCTGCTGGCCGGCCTGCTTGCTGAGGGCGAGACTATGGTTACTGAACCTCTTTCTTCCCGCGATCATACTGAACGCATGTTGAAACTCTTTGGAGCCCGGTTAGAAATAACGGGTAACACTATCCGGATTCGTGGTAAGCAGCGCCTGGAAGGGCAAAGGGTAATTGTACCCGGTGATATTTCTTCGGCAGCTTTTCTGCTGGTAGCAGGAGCAACGGTTCCGGGTTCGGATATTACGGTGACAGAGGTGGGTATAAATCCAACTCGTTCCGGCATTCTGGAAGTATTAAAGCAAATGGGCGCGGAACTTACGATATTTAACCAGCGCGAGGTAAGCGGAGAGCCGGTAGCTGATATCCGGGTAAAATACTCGCCGCTAAAAGGAATTTCGATCAGTGGAGAACTTATTCCCCGGCTTATTGATGAAATACCGGTTCTGGCCGTAGCAGGCGCTGTTGCCGAAGGCCGGACTGTGGTACGGGATGCTGCCGAGTTAAAGGTCAAGGAAAGCAACCGGATTGCTGTTATAATAAAGGAGTTGCGTAAATTTAACGTGGCTATAGAAGAACTTTCCGACGGCCTGGTGGTGTACGGGGGACGTCCCCTGCAGGCCGCTTTTTGCCGGAGCCACAAGGATCACCGGATTGCCATGGCGATGACGGTTGCCGGTTTTCTCGCTTCGGGTCAAACAGTGATTGAAGATGCGGATTGCGTGGCGGTTTCTTTCCCCGGTTTTTTCAGTATATTAAATTCTTTACGGGTAGAATAATACATTTAAAAAAATTTTAAAGCCCATAAGGGATAACAATAATTAAATTTTACGATAAAATACTTAATACAGACAGGAAACTGATTTGTTATGTCGAAAAACACATTATAAGTGTTAATATATAAGGAGCGAGGCTATGGTGGATGCCTTTTTGTATAGCCATTGACGGTCCGGCGGGGGCTGGTAAAAGTACCGTAGCAAAGTTGTTAGCCCAACAATTGGGTTATTTATACGTCGATACTGGAGCAATGTACAGGGCTGTTACACTTAAGGCCCTACTGCGGGGGGTTGACCTGGCAGATGAAGGGGCGCTGTCTGATCTGGCAGTTTCAACGAGGATTGACTTGACTACCGGCTCAAATGAAATTACTCGTGTTTTTTTGGAGAGAGAAGATGTTACTTCTGCAATTAGGGCGCCGGAAGTATCGCGAAGTGTTTCTATTGTAGCCCGTGCGCCTGGTGTAAGAGCAGCACTGGTAGATCGGCAAAAACGGTTGGCTGGCTTATGTGATGTAGTGATGGAAGGACGTGATGTGGGCACGGTAGTAGCGCCGGAAGCTCAGGTGAAGATTTTTCTTACTGCTTCTGTGGAGGAACGTGCCCGGAGACGCCAGGCAGATTCAACTGCCCGGGGTTATCAGGTATCGTTAGAAAATACAGTAGAAGAAATTGAAGAACGTGATCGATTGGACAGTTCCCGCCTGCTGGCTCCTTTAGTTCCGGCTCCTGATGCCCGGGTAATTGACTGTTCCCGGATGAATGCTCAACAGGTGGTGGAATTGATTTTAGAGTTGGTCAGGAGGAGCAGGGGATAATGTTTTACTGGTTTTACCTGTTGCTTGGCCGGGTTGTTCTTTTGTTGCGCCGGTGGAAAGTGCATGGAGGGGAAAACATTCCTGGGCATGGCGGGCTGCTGGTAGTAAGCAATCATGTAAGTTACTGGGACCCTGTAGCCGTGGGATGTGCTTTTAAGCGCAGGATCCACTTTATGGCTAAGGCCGAACTTTTTGCCGTACCGGTTCTTGGCTCAATAATTTCTGCTTGTGGCGCTTTTCCTGTGCATCGCGGGGGTACTAATCGGAAGGCAGTGCAGAGGGCGCTGCAACTTCTCCGGCAGGGGCAGGTAATAGGTATCTTCCCTGAAGGAACCAGAAGCCACACGAATGAATTACTGGATCCCCATCTAGGGGCGGCCATGCTGGCTTTGCACGGAGAGGTCCCCGTACTGCCGGTTGCAGTGATTTGTACCCGGGGAGTGCTTGGCAAGGTGAATGTGGTTATCGGTAAACCTTTGGTATTTGCCAGGCCGCAGTCACGAAAAGATTTGAAGGAAAACTACAGGGCAATAAGTATTGCTATTATGAAGGAGATTGCCAGGTTAATAAATAAAGAGCGGTGATCTTGTGGAAGTCAAGTTAGCCAGGAGTGCCGGTTTTTGCTTTGGTGTAACCCGGGCGGTGGAATTAGCCCGGGCTGCAGTGAAAGAAAGGGATTGCGTTTACACTCTGGGTCCCTTGATTCATAATTCCCAGGTAGTAGAAAAACTGGCCGGGGCAGGAATAAAAGACATTAAGGAAATAGGGTATGTTTTTCCTGAATCAACAGTAATTATTCCTGCTCACGGAGTAGGGCCGGATGTAATGGCCCGGTTGACTGAATTAAAGGTACAGGTTGTTGATGCTACCTGCCCTTTTGTGCGCAGGGCGCAGGATCTGGCCGGTGAGCTGGGCGCACAGGGAATGCAGGTAGTGATTGTGGGTGATCAAGAACACCCGGAAGTAAAGGGTATAATGGGCTGTGCTGGTGAGCGGGCTGTGGTGGTGGAAGGTCAGAATCAGGCCGAATTGTTGCCTTCCGTGCCGGAAGCGGCCGTGTTGGCCCAGACTACACAGCCGTTGGCCAATTTTCAGGCGGTAATAGATGTTCTGCAGGGTAAAACGGATTGCCTCAAAGTGTATAATACCATCTGTCATGCTACTGGTCTACGGCAACAGGCTGCTTTGGAGCTTGCTCGGATCGTTGAGGTTATGGTGGTGGTAGGTGGCTCTAAAAGCGCCAATACCGGGAGGCTGGCCGAGTTGGGCCGGAGCGCAGGTATACCTGCCTATCATGTTGAAACTGCCGGGGAACTGAAAGCAGAATGGTTTTCCGGAGTCAGGGTAGCCGGGCTGACGGCAGGAGCATCTACACCGGACTGGATTATAGAGGAGGTTCAAAGACGGATGAAGGAGTTGGGCAAAGTGATGACTATGGAAGAAGGCAAAGAAGAAGCCAATGGTATTGGAGAAGAGGTAGGGGAAGACAAGAACACCGTTTGGGGGGGAAAGGCTGGTATTTCTCCTGCAGAGGAAAAGGAGCTTGAAGAAGCCGGCCTGCCAAGTTTTGAACCAGAAATGACGGGGAACGGTGTTCCCGGTGCGGAACAGGAAGTGCCGGAAGCAGTTTCTGAAGATGAAATGAAGGAAGCTGTAGAAGTACGGTCCTTAAGTCCAGGACAAATTGTTAAGGGTATAGTAGTTCAAATAGGTGTCGATGAGATTTTAGTAGATGTGGGATCTAAATCGGAGGGGGTTATTTCTTCACGGGAACTCTCTGCTTATGAAGTTGCTTCTCCCCAGGATGTGGTTGCCATGGGGGATGAAATAGAAGTTGCCGTAGTAAAAGTGGAGGACGATGAAGGCAGACTGGTTCTTTCCAAGGCCAGGGCCGATGCGGAAAAGGCCTGGAAGAACTTGCAAAGGCATATGGAGAATGGCGATCCTGTTGAGGGTGTTGTGCGTGAAGTAATTAAGGGAGGATTGCTTATAGACGTGGGCCTGCGGGCTTTTATGCCTGCTTCGCTGGTAGAGCGGGGTTATGTGGATGATTTGAACAAGTATGTGGGGGCGCCTTTAATGGCTAAGGTTATTGAATTGAACCGGGCCCGCAGAAAGGTAATTCTTTCGCGCAAGGTTCTCCTTGAAGAAGAAAGGGTTCTCCAGCGAAAAGAAATTCTGGATGGCCTGGTAGAAGGTCAGGTAGTGCAGGGAGTTGTCCGGCGTCTCACCAACTTTGGAGCTTTTGTAGATATTGGAGGATTGGACGGGTTGTTGCATATTTCAGAAATGGCCTGGTACCGCGTCAACCATCCTTCTGATGTGTTGAGTGTGGGTGACGAAATAGAGGTAAAAATACTTCAGCTTGACCGGGAGAGCGAGAAAATTTCTTTGAGCTTGAAGCAGGTGCTGCCTGATCCTTGGGATAGGGTGGTTGACAATTATCCTGTAGGAAATACGGTACAGGCAAAAGTTGTGCGGTTGGCCCCCTTTGGCGCTTTTGTGCAGTTGGAGCCGGGCGTAGAAGGATTGGTCCATATCTCGCACCTGGCAGAACATCATGTGGCCTCTACTGATGAAGTGGTGCGTGAAGGAGAAGAAGTAGAGGTAAAGGTGTTGAGTGTAGAACCTGGTGAAAAACGTATCCGCCTTTCTATCCGGGAGGCTAAACGCGAGACGCGCAGGCCGGAGAATCCGCAACCAGGCACTCAAGAAAATAACGGCAATGTTACTATTGGTGAAATGGTGGGCGACATATTCGAAAACAAGCAACGAGACGATTAAAAGGTAAAAATAAATTTAACCTTGAAAACTTGTGACCCCTGGAAAAGACTGAGCGGCCTCTTAAAGGGCCGTTTTTTTGTATATTTTACGGTTTTGAAGGGCAGTCTAAAATTAGATTTTTAGAGGGAGGTAAAGAAAAGGTGACGCGTTTTTCCATTGGCCTGATTGTTTTGGTGGTTATTTCCATGCTTATCTATTTTGGCCTGGCTCACCGCGCGCTTGACCGCATGCGGCTTTCTGATCGTGGCGCTTTGGGAATAATCGTGGCTCTAATTATAGGCAGCTTTATCGATCTCCCGGTACCCGGCGGGCGTTATCCGGTCACTGTTAATGTGGGTGGGGCACTGGTTCCCGTGGGGTTAGCCATCTATCTATTGGTAAAAGCAGGTACTGCCCGTGAATGGATTCGTGCCCTGGCGGCTTCGGTAGTAACTGCAGTGGCCATCTTTGCGGTTGGTTCGCTTTTAATGCAAGGTATTGTTGAACCGGGGGGAAGATTTGAATATCTTGATTCTTTATGGGTTTATCCGCTGGTAGGTGGTACGGTGGCTTACCTGGCGGGCCGTTCACGGCGGTCTGCTTTCATCGCTGCTACACTTGGTGTTTTATTGATGGATATCGGTTATTATTTCTGGCTGGTGAGCCGGGGAGCCCCTGCGGGCCGGGTGTCTATTGGTGGGGCGGGAGCTTTTGATGCTATTGTTATGGCAGGTATACTGGCCATTTTAATTGCCGAGGTGGCAGGTGAAGTGCGTGAACGTCTTCAAGGTGGACCTGCAACAGAAGGAAGACCGGCTTCATTGCTGAAGGGGTTAAGAAAACCCCTGGTGGATATGAATACAGAAGATAAAGAGGAGAACACAAAAAAGGGAGGAGGTTTTACCGGTGAAGAAGACAAAGAATAAAATTCTGGCGGGCCTTTGTTTGATCATTGCGGGAGTATCTTTTTTGATTTTCATCAATGGTTACAACATTTCCTTGCCTGCTGTAAGTATTGCAAGTATTTTTAAAGAACTGGAAGATGAGCTTGCACCAGGCAAATCATGCACGATTAAGGATGAGGAAGGTACAGTAATTACAAAAATTTCCCGTTACATACACACGGGTGATGAAGTTATTACCGCTGAAGGGCGTCACTATCGTGTACAACAGATAAAAGGGAATACAGCACAGGCCCGTTTTATCGGGATGGATGAGAAATTGCTGGCTTACAGTGATTTTTATGCCAGGATGGAGATGCCGGCAGTTGCTGTAGTCAGGAATACCCGTTCAGTAGGCATCTACCACACGCATAGCGATGAATCCTATGTGCCTTCCGACGGCACTGAATCCATTCCTTTTCACGGCGGAATTTTTCAGGTTGGTGATGCTTATACCAACACTCTCTCCCGCGATGGAGCAAAGGTATTTTATGATAAAACCCCTCACGATCCGCACGACAACAATGCTTATTACCGTTCCCGGCGAACGGCTGCGCGGTTGATGAAATCCAACCCGATAGCCTTGTTTGATGTGCACCGGGATGGCATTGACGATCCAGGTTTTTACCAGCGTAGTGTTTCCAACCAGGATGTAGCCCAGATGCGCCTGGTGGTGGGCCGGGAAAATCCGCGTATGTCTGCCAACCTTGATTTTGCCAGGCGGATGATGGCTTACGCCAATAAAATGCACTGGCCAATAACTAAAGAAATCTTTATCGGCAAGGGTAATTATAACCAGGATTTGTTGCCTACGGCCCTGCTTATTGAAGCAGGAACTTATACCAATAAAAAAGAGGAAGCAATGCGCGGTATTTCTTTACTGGCCGACGCCGTGCCGGTAGTATTGGGTATTACCGGGCCGCCGGTTCGTCCGGGTGCGCCCGAATATAGTAAGCCGGTTACTGATCCAACTGCCCGTCAGCCCGGCAGTTGGACTGCCCTGGCATGGATTGCCGGCCTCACCTTGCTGGCCGGGGGAGCCTTTCTGTTGATCAGCGCGGGAGGATGGAGAGAAGCTAAAAGCCGTCTTGCTCATTTCTTTGGGCGGGAATTTGCTGATATTCTAGGGTCGCGATGGAAGAGAAAGTAAGCATGGAGAGGAAAACAGATGTTGGTTATCAACTCGCGCAGGCGCCTTCTGCACTGGTTATTGATATTTTAACCATAATCTTCAGCCGGTTTTTCATGACCGGGGAAACAATGCTGTTCCAGACTGATTATACTACTTGATAAGCGGTATAAATTGTATTATACTAAATGTAATCCGTGTACCTGCAAAATAAACTGAAATAGGGTAAAAATCAATCAAGCCATTGATATTCCTGATTTTTTATGTCCCAGTAGCTCAGCTGGA
>DMIY01000180.1 GCA_003457075.1 Desulfotomaculum sp.
GATGATGGACTTCTTCATGTTTTTTGCTTATTTTTTATCTTTAAAAATCTAAATTGTATTTCATCACATCAATTTCATGAATAAATTGTTCCGTAATGTGGTCACCCGAAAGCCAGCAAAAATTGTCCCAGTTCCTGAGCATATATTCCATATCCGACCACCCGGGAAGCCATTTCCGCACCCACAGGGCCCCTCCGTTACGAATAATATTCGCTCCGGTAATCTCACCGATCTCTCCCATTGCAACCCTTCTTTGGGTCTCCATATAATCTTTTTGTACCCGACGGATGGTCCCGCTCACAATACTCAGTCCCATCGATTCCGCTTTTTTGGCCGAAACCAGTACGCTCCTCACCCCAACGGGATCGACTGCACAGGGTTTTTCCATGAATACATGTTTTCCCGCGTTGACCGCTGCCTCCAAATGAACCGGGCGGAAATGCGGCGGCGTACAAAGCAACACCAAATCAACACCTGAGTCGATCACTTTTTCATAACTGTCGAACCCAACGAAACAATTCTCATCGGGGATCTCCACATTCTTTTTTTCTTTCAGTTCTGCGCGGCAATGATCGATCTTATCCTGAAATACATCGCCCAAAGCGGCGATCTGCAGGTTAGGGCCGGCATCCAGAAAATTGAAGGCGGCCCCTGTCCCTCTTCCGCCACAACCAATGAGCCCGGCTCTGACCGCTTGTCCATCAGGCGCCCGGTCAGGCAGTTCGGGTAAGGTAACCCTCTTTCCGCGTGATCCTGGGCCTGAACAAGAATTGAACAGGGCTGCCGGGCCCAGCGCCCCGATGCTGCCTACGGATATGCCGGCCGTTCCAAAAACCGATTTTTTAATGAATAAACGTCTTGAATGGTTCATACATCACTGGTTTATAATTGGCTTGTTATAACAATTTTATGGTTCATTCTAAGAGATTTAGCTTTTCTTCCCTACCGGGCAAACCTGCAGACACTTTTCAATTATGGTATCAATTTGGTTAGGATAGTTATACCCGATTACCTGCAGGGGGTCCTTTTTTGCCAGAGCTTCTTCGATATTCGCCTGAGTCAACATATCAGGCACCTGTAAATCGGGAACCCTCCAACCAATATATTTTACCCCCGCGTCGGCCACCATGCCCAGTGAGCGGCACCACCGGCACTTTGTTTCATTCCTACCATATTTTATGTATTTTTTACCGGCTATTTGTTGTGCCTCAACCATACTTGGGCATAGAGCCCCTACCGGACATGCTTCCGCGCATTCCCCACAGCTTGTACATAATTCAGGGCCTTCATACTTTTCTGCTGATTCGATCTCTGCCTCGGTCAGAACAAACGAATACCTCTGCCTCGGTCCAAATTCCGGGGTCAACAACATACCGCTCAAACCTATCTCCCCCATTCCGGCGGCAGCAGCAAAGGGAGCATTGGCCCGTAAATCCGGATGACCAAGTTTTGACCATGCAAATTCCCAGTAAGGGGCGAGGTTCCTGTACCCTTTATTTGACAAATCGGCAACAGGCAATGATTTGTATCCTTGCTGCCCAAGCCAGCCGGACAGGTCATGGGCTGCCCACAAAGTCTCCCTGATAAGCTGGTACTGGGAATAACTGTACGACATGGCACATTCTGCCTCCTGCTGCCCCGCAAGTTCGACCATCCGCTCCGGCATTCCTGTTAAAAGGACAATGACCGATTTACAGCCGGGTAATGCCTTTTTTATATCCAACACTCCTTCAAGACAGCTAATCCTGTCTACAGGCACTGCCCCAACTTTATCGATATTCCCTTTAAATATATCCATGCCTGGCGACAGTTTGATTTTCCCGTTTATTTTTTCCACCCGGGAGCTTATAATTTCATTTAACGCCTTTAAAGGAGCTTTGCAAAACAGGGAGTTTGTTGTTACAGATTCCCCATTTTCTTTTATATCACCAGTTGTCATCCCGGCTATTACTATGTTGTTTTTCCCTTTTTCACTATCCTTCTCTATCACTTCGAATGCTATGTTGCCTCCTGTAGAGGTTGCCCTGGCCGGCCCGCCCATATCGATATTCCAACCGGCATTACCGGTTGCTGCATTGTTCACATCCGTCCAGTCCTGGGTTGCTTCGTAACCCAGGTCATCAATATACCGGGCAATATCCATAGCACCCATACCCAGCCTTACTTTTGTGGTTGCCGAAAGAAATTTACGGTTGTCATTGGTGGGTGCATCATCCGTTTCAGGATAATTGGGAAGTGAACGCCCAAGGGTGATGGCCCAGTCGAAATTATCGAAAAACTTATCAACCGGGTAGCCTTCTGCAAAGCCGCCCCTTACAGATAAAAACAATGAAACCGGCTGGATGGCAATCCTGTCTGCCCCGCTTTCAATCGCTATATTTTTGATTTTTTCTAAAAGAATATTCCCATTTAACGATGTTAACTCTTTTTTACGGCGTGGGGCCGTTGTATAGTTTCTTTCCCAGTACCTGACAGGCTTTGACATGCAAAACCTGAAACAGTTACCAAATTCCCCGCCCACCCTGGGGACCCCTCTTCTAATGGCTTCATACATTTTCTCTTCGGTCAGCTCCTTTTCTTTATGGAGGACATCCATGTCCAAAGCAAACTGTTCCCCCCACAGGCACCGGTACCGGTCCAGTTTTGCATACTGAAACTTTTTTTCTTCGATAAAAAGTTCATCGCAACCTGGTTTAAGCAGGAACTCTTCCTTATAATTCTGTCCCGGGCATTTTGCGTTGCACATACCACACCTGTCGCATAGTGGTTCACCGGAATATAAAGGGTCGGGATACAATTCGGCTGATGTGATTATTGAAACCAACCGGTTCCTGGGGCCGTATTTGTAAGACATTGCCATATTGTTCCATCCAAATTCGCCAAGCCCTGCCGCCACAAATGCATGCCTGTGGCTGAAAGATGCGGTATTGGTAGTGGTAATTTCTTTATAAGGCCTGTGGCGCCAGAAACCTGTGCATGGCAAGGGAATAGTTGGATGCCCAAGCTGTTCCAGGAACCTTGCCAATCTCCAGCTTATCGTATCAAGCTTAGGTATCATGCCCAGTTGAAAGGGGCCACTGTAATTGCTGTTGGGAAGTCCTCCCCATTCAACCGAAGCATCCGGATGATGGATTGAAATGGCAATGACAGATTTTGCTTCTGGAAGGTGTGCCTGAGGTCGTAACTTTAAAGGAGCTTTATCCCATCTTGAAACAGGTGCTATTCCAACCAGGTCAGCACCTAACCGTAGGGCTTCTTTTTTAATTTTTTTCGTTAATTCTTTCATTTCTTATTTATTAAACCATATTCCCCATTTTTACCAGTACTTTTTCCATAACCTTTTCACAATAATTGCATTCATTACACTTTCCTTTACAATTAAATGTCGTATTAAACCAATCTTTGGGGAACAACGTATTATCGACGATGTACCCTTTGAAACGCCCTCCATGCCCTGGTTCTGTAAGGTCAAGGAGGTTACCGGCAAACTTTCCGCGGGCATAAGCCTGGATTACCTGCCGTGGGTTTTGGTGAGTTCTGGTTGCAAGTTTTATTAACGGGACCTTCCTTTCATAATTATTGATATCTTCCGGCCTGATCCACGATGAGTCTTGCAGAAAAGAAACCCAATTCCCAAAGGTTGAGTAATGGCTCTGGCAAAGTATTGGATTGTAACCCTGCCAGTTTTTTCTTTCATTGATTTCTTTCAAATGTGCAACCAGGTTGTCGTGGAATGTTTGCGCCGGGCAGAAATTGAGGCACCCGCTATTGGCTAACAGGCAAATTTTTTTCTCATTCACCTCGCACCATTCAATATTTTCACCCAATTTCCCGGCATCACGGTTATATTCCC
>DMIY01000008.1 GCA_003457075.1 Desulfotomaculum sp.
TCTCCCTTCAAGGGAGAGGGAACCCGGTCAGTCTATTTTCTTAGAGGAGGGGAAAAATGAGTTCTGCACGTGCTGTTATGATTCAAGGCACAGGTTCACACGTGGGAAAAAGTGTCCTGGTTGCTGCTTTATGCCGCATCTTCCGGCAGGATGGTTATTTGGTTGCTCCCTTTAAGGCCCAAAACATGGCATTAAACTCCTTTGTGACGAACAATGGGGGTGAAATGGGCCGTTCGCAGGTTGTCCAGGCCCAGGCGGCCGGAATTGAACCAACCGTTGATATGAACCCGGTTTTACTAAAACCTACTGCCGACACTTCTTCTCAGGTTATTGTCCACGGCCGCCCGGTAGGAAACATGAGTGCCTATGCCTACCACCAGGATTATGTAAACAAAGTATGGCCGGCAATTGTGGAATCCTTTGAACGCCTTAAGCGTGAATTTGAAATTATTGTTTTAGAAGGGGCGGGAAGCCCGGCAGAAGTAAATCTGTATGAGCGGGATGTGGTAAACATGCGCCCGGCACACCTGGCAAAAGCCCCTGTTTTGCTGGTTGCCGACATTGATAAAGGCGGGGCGCTGGCTTCCGTAGTGGGTACGCTGGAATTGCTTAAACCTGAAGACAGGCCAATGGTTGCCGGAATAATAATCAACAAGTTCCGTGGAGACCGTTCTTTGCTTCAGCCTGCCCTGGATTTTCTGGAAGCAAAAACCGGGGTTCCGGTTTTAGGAGTAATCCCTTATTTTACTTTTAGCATTCCGGAAGAGGATACTGTGAACAGCGAAAAACGGCCTTTCATACACAAAGAATCTGCTTTGGAGATTGCCGTACTTTATCTTCCTCACATTTCCAACTTTACCGATTTTGATCCTTTAGAAGCTGAACCTGACGTTAGTTTGCATTATATCCGTCCGCAGGACAAAATCCCCCGGATGGATCTTTTAATCATTCCCGGCAGCAAAAATACAATCGGCGACTTAAGGAAAATCAGGGAGTTTGGCTGGGATCAGGACATCTTGCGTTTAGTCCGGGAGGGTGTCCCAATTGCCGGTATCTGCGGTGGTTTTCAGATGCTGGGGAAGACAATCCTGGACCCCGGACGTGTTGAGTCTTCGGGCGATGAAGCCCAAGGCCTGGGCCTTTTAAATGTCAGGACGGTTTTTAACCCCCGGAAAACCACCTGGCAGGTGAAGGGCAGGGTATTGGGCCACGGCAGCCTTTTGGAAGGGTGTGCGGGTTGCGAACTGGAAGGCTATGAGATCCACATGGGCGAAACTTACCGCGAGCAGGGGGTTCTTCCTGCCTTTGAGCTGTACAGGACAGGTGGCCCGGTTTTAGACGGCGCCGTCAACGATACTGGATTGATTTTCGGCGCCTACCTGCATGGCCTTTTTGATGCTGACCTTTTCCGGCGGGCATTTTTAAACCGGTTGCGGCAAAGAAAGAACTTACGACCCCTTCCCCTGCAATTTTCGTTTCGCAGAAGCCAGGATGAAACTTTTGAGAATCTAGCCCGGCTGGTGCGTGAAAACCTCGACCTCGGATATATCTACCGTCTTTTGTGAGAGGGAGATGAGGGGGGGGGCACTGAAACACCCTGCCCTTCTTCTACGAAGCGGCGGTACGCTTTTTGGGCCTGCTCTCGGTCCCGACCAAACTGTGAGAGGAGCCAGTCTACTGTCAAGAAATCAGGAGGGTTATCTTCTCCTGCAGTAGCGCAATAACTACTCCAACGATAATGGCAAGGATGGCAGGTAATTTTTGCCCGGACGGGGTTAAGAAGAAACAGGATCCGGTCTTCGTCATCAAGGAAGATTGGCTCCCTGGCATTACCACGGACCGTAACGTGATATACAGCACCCGGATATTCAATGCGGAGTGATCTTATCATGGAAAAAGAATAATATTTTTATGATCAAAAGTCAAGACCTGACCCCCGAAGATTTTTCTTGACACTATAAAAGAATGTTTATAGAATGATACGGACACATATTGATAATGAGTCTCATTGTCTGATTTCTGGAGGTTGAGAATTACCTGGATGAAATTATTAACAAAACTATGGCCATTTAAAAGCGAAAAAAGCTATCAACAGGATAATTCAGTTGACACTCACGGATTAAAAAAAGTAGTCTTGGTGGGCAGCCCAAATGTGGGCAAAAGTGTAATATTTAACCGCCTGACCAGTGTTTATGCAACGGTTTCCAATTATCCCGGGACAACCGTGATGGTAACTAGAGGAAAGGGGTACCTGGGAGGGGAACATGTAGAAGTAGTAGATACACCGGGCATGTATTCGCTTTTGCCCGTTACTGAGGAAGAAACAGTTACCAGAAGGCTGCTTCTAAGTGAGCACCCGGAAATAGTTATCCACGTAGTTGACGCCAAAAACTTAAGTCGTACACTACCGTTGACCTTGCAGTTACTGGAAGCTGGTCTGCCGGTAATACTGGACGTGAATATTATGGATGAAGCAGAACGCATGGGTCTGAGAATAAATACCGAAAAGCTCTCTAAAAGGCTGGGAATCCCAGTGATAGCTACTGTTTCTACTGCCGGCCGGGGGATTAAAAACTTGAAGAAAGTGGTTGGTGAATACGTTGCAGCAGGGATTCGCACCGGTAGTTTATGATGATTTTATTGAAAAGGCGCTAAAAGAAATTGAAGGATTGCTTCAAGGCAGTTACCAGCTTTCCCAAAGAGCCATAGGTCTACTGTTGCTACAAGAAGATG
>DMIY01000135.1 GCA_003457075.1 Desulfotomaculum sp.
GTATAAATGGGAAAAGTGGGAAAGCAGACGAACGAAAAAAGGAAATGATTAAGACCCTTTATTTGAGTTGATTGAAATTATGAACGTTCGTCAGGAAAGGAAGTCAAAGGATTGGATTTCTGCAAGCTTTGCCATAACCGGGGCTTGATCATCGAAGGCAACCTGGCCATCCCGTGCAGTTGCCTGCCACAAAAGGCTCTGGCCAGGCGGTTTAAAAAATCAGGCCTTCCCCCGTACTTGCGCACCTGTACCTTTGAGAATTTTGATTTCAAGTATTATTCGCGTCAAAATATTGATCTTTCAAAAGGCTTAAGCTATTTTGATTCGGCACGTTTAACCTTTCAAGCAGCTTCAGACTTTGTTGCCGCATTTCAGGAAAACACCGTTACTGATGGACTCCTCTTTACCGGCCCGGTGGGAAGCGGAAAGACATTTTTAGCCTGCTGTATTGCCAACAATTTATTAGAAAAGGGTCACCTTGTTTTATTTGTCATCGTACCTGACCTTCTTGATCTCATCCGGTATACCTATGATTCCAACCGTTCACCTGACGATCCTACTGAGCAAGATCTGCTGGAAACTGCCCGGCAGGTGCCACTGCTAATTCTGGATGACCTGGGCGCCCACAACTATACCGAGTGGGTGCGCAACAAGCTTTATTCAATTCTCAACCACCGCCTCAACTATTCTTTACCTACCATAATTACCACTAATATCAACCTGGAAGATCTGGAAGAACATTTAGGCGAAAGAACTACTTCCCGGATATACCAGATGTGCCGTCCTTACCGGCTGCCAGTAGATATAGACATCAGGGCCGTGCAACGCCAGCAAAGGGTATAGTCTACGGGTAATAGCACAGATTTTGTCCGGCATCCTGAGTGCGTTTTCCTTACCCTTTCCTGCCATTATCCTCCGTCACTCCGATGCCATCCAGAAAAAATCCTCTCAGAAAAGCAGGAATTTCCGAAAACAGTGTCGAAAAAACTTTATGATTGGCATAAAGTTGGTAGTGGAACCTAATTCTTCTTCGTCGAGGAAAAGGAAGCCACTATTTAAAGAAAAGGAGCTTTTGTTTATGTCAAAGAGAAAGAAAACAATGCCCCTGTTAAAGATTAGCTTATATATTTTGACAGCCATATTTATTACCATCTCGTTACCCCTGGCCGCCAACGCCGCAACCCATATAATAAAGACTGGAGATACGTTATATGATTTGAGCAAGCAGTATAATACCACTATCGAAAAAATACAGAATGCCAATAGCTTGAAGAACCACCTCATTTACCCCGGACAAAAACTCGTGATCCCTGAAACACAGCAGGTCAAAAAGCAAACATCTCCCCCTTCTCAAACAGAACACAAAAACCCGGATCAGACGGTGAAAGTTATCTACACAGTGCGGCAGGGCGACTGTCTTTTCTTAATAGCCCGTCGCCATGGAACAAGTATCCAGGCCATTATGTCCGCCAGTAAGCTAGCTTCCGAACTCATCCAGCCAGGCCAGATCTTAATCATCCCCACCCGCTCCTCTTCCCGGCCCGCAAATACCCCGGTAAAACCAGCAAGCCTATCTTCCCGCGGCGGATCCACTTTCTCTGCAAGAGACATTTTAACTCTGGCCGCCTCCTTTCTTGGAACCAGATATGTATATGGAGGGTCCGGGCCACACTCCTTCGACTGCTCGGGATTTGTTGCTTATATTTACAGCTCCGCCGGCTTTAATCTTCCGCATAACGCAGCGGCTCAGGCGGCCCTTGGCGCACCCGTAGAAAGAGACTTACTCCAGCCGGCCGACCTGGTATTTTTCAGCCACTACGGCAGCCGGGGAATCAACCATGTAGGGATATACGTGGGAGAAGACAGGTTCATCCACGCTTCGGTTAGCGAAGGGGTAAAGTATTCCTCTCTTAGCAAGGCTTATTACCGGCAAAACTACAGGGGAGCAAAAAGACTTCTAACCCAGTAAAAAAGGAGAAATTTCAGCGATGCAAATTGAAAAGATTTGTGTGGTCGGCGCAGGAAATATGGGCCACCAGATTGCCCTCTGCGCAGCGTTGGCCGGTTACAAAGTGAAGTGCACCGACGTCAATCCAGAGATTTTGCAAAAGGCGGAACAGTTCGCGGAGACTTATCTCCCAGAACGAGTTACCAAGGGTAAGCTTTCGGAAGAGGCTGCCCGGTCCGCGCGGGCCAATGTCTCCTTTACGATTGATTTAAAGGAAGCCGCCGGCGATGCTGACCTGGTTATCGAAGCCGTTCTGGAAAAACTGGACCTAAAGAGAGAAATTTTCGCCCGCCTGGATAAGATGTGTCCCCCCGTTGCCATTCTAACCACCAACAGTTCCTATATTGTCAGTTCCAGACTGGCGGACATCACACAGCGACCCGGCAAGGTTTGCAATATGCACTTTTTCAACCCCGTCCTGGTGATGAAGCTGGTGGAGGTGCTAAAAGGCCCGCACACTGCAGTAGAGACGGTGGAGGCGGTCATGGAAGTGGCCCGCCGGATGGGTAAAATACCGGTGCTGCTGCAAAAGGAAATCTACGGCTTCCTGGTTAACCGGATTCTTTCGGCCCTCCGGCGCGAGGCCCTGTACCTTTACGACATGGGAATAGCCTCTTTTGAAGACATTGATGCGGCTGTGGTCCACGGTTTGGGGTACCCTATGGGGCCTTTTCGCCTGATGGATCTCACCGGCATCGATCTTTCCTATTATATCAGCATGGAGCGCTACCAGGAAACGGGGGACCCGGCTTATAAGCCCTCCCCAATTGTTGTCGAGAAGTTTGTCAAGGGAGAGTGGGGCCGGAAGACGGGCAAAGGTTTTTATGATTATGATGACTAGTCAACAAAGGTTCTCTAACTCGCTGCGCCGGTCTCTGGTCATCAGGTTAACAACAGCAATACGCGGCGAAAGATCCTCAAAAAGAACACGGTAAATTTGCTCAGTAATGGGCATTTCTACTTTATGGAGAGCAGCCAGGCGGTATGCTGCACGGGTTGTGCGTACCCCTTCCACCACCATGTCTACAATAGCCAGAGCCTCTTTTAAGGACTTACCCTTACCAATCTCTATCCCGGCCCGGCGGTTGCGGCTGTGCATGCTGGCGCAGGTAACGATCAAGTCTCCTACGCCGGCCAGACCGCTAAAGGTAAGGGGATGAGCACCCAATACCCTGCCCAGGCGGCTAATCTCTGCCAAACCCCTGGTCATCAAGGCCGCTTTTGTATTGTCACCAAAACCCAGCCCTTCTGCAATCCCGGTACCCAGGGCAATAATGTTTTTTAATGCTCCTCCCAGTTCCACCCCTTTTACATCGGAACCGGTATAGACACGGAAGTTTTCCGTCATCAAGAGATCCTGGGCAACCCCTCCGGCATCTAGAGACAATCCCGCACATACCACCGCCGTTGGAAGGCCGCGGCCTACTTCCTCCGCGTGACTGGGGCCGGATAAAACCACGTAATGCGCTGCCCGCTGAGCGCCGGCTTCCTCAATAAAGACCTCGGACAAACGCAGTAAGGTATCTTCCTCCAGTCCCTTGGCGCCGTTTACAATTAAGGCTTGACCCGGCATTTGGGGCAGCGCCTGGCGCAAAACATCACGAAAGGCATGAGAAGGCACACTAAAAACAACTATCTCAGCAAGAGATAAAACCTCTTCCATATCCACCGCTACCTTAAGGTTCTCCGGAAGGGTCACCCCGGGCAGGTAACGGAAATTTTCTCTTTGGTTATTAATCCGGTTGGCCAGTTCCCGGCGCCGCGACCACATAGCCACCTGCAGTCCCTTATTTATAAGCAGCACCGCCAGTGCTGTTGCCCAACTGCCGGCGCCCAGGACGGCAACTTTTTTCTTCAACTCAAAAACACACCTCTCTTTTCACACCCACCGGCCGCCAAGTTCACCGGCCGATCCTGGATTCGGTACCCGCAAGCAGGCGCCTGATATTGGGAAGGTGCTTATATACTGCAATCCCCGCCACAACAACGGAAAAAACCACCTCTGTCCAGGGGCGCGACATTGTCACCATCCACACCGGCAAAGAAACCATGGCCAGAACCGAACCCAGCGACACGTAGCGGGAAAAAACCACTACCAGTACCCAGATACCAAGTCCCAACACCATTACAAGTGGATCGAGAAGAATAAATACGCCCAGGGTGGTGGCAATAATTTTACCCCCCTGAAAGCCCAAAAACACCGGCCAGGAATGCCCTGCCAGGGTAGCCAGGGCGGTCAATAGCTCAGCATTTCCACCTATCGCGTAACGGCCCAGTAAAACGGCAACAATACCTTTTAATACGTCTGCCGCCAGAACTAAAAGCCCGGCCCGCGTCCCCATGCTGCGCCAGACGTTAGTGGCGCCGATGTTGCCGCTGCCCTGCCGGCGTATATTTACCCCATGCCAGCGGGCAACCAGATACCCGGCGGGAATCGAACCAACCAGATAACTGATTACCACCACTAAAATCAACTTCACAAAGATCTCCCCTCTCTCAATCGCTTCCGCAATACAAGTCTAACAGGCGTTCCCTTAAACCCGTAAGCCTGGCGGAGTTGGTTCTCCAGGTAGCGCAGGTATGAAAAGTGCATTATCTCCGGCGCGTTGACAAAAAGCACAAAGGTAGGCGGTCTTACTCCACCCTGAGTGGCATAAAGAATGGTTAGTTT
>DMIY01000040.1 GCA_003457075.1 Desulfotomaculum sp.
TTCAAAAATTGCTTCGGCTTTGCCATTCTGCTCCGCGGCCAGAACCTTTCTCCCCTGCCGCCTGCCATAATAACTGCGAAAGGCAAAGTAATCCCTCCCTAAATAATATATATAACATATAATTATACCATACCTGACGGAGGAATTTCCTTAAATTAAAAGAACTTTTATAAATAAGGATTTAAATAATTCATGTGGAGGTTTTAATGCGATGAAGATAGCCATGCTTTCTCCCATAGCATGGAGGACTCCTCCGGTTGGGTACGGTCCCTGGGAGCGGGTAGTTTCGCTGTTGACCGAGGGACTTGCCGTCAGGGGAATTGACGTGACTCTTTTCGCCACGGCTGACTCTGTAACACAGGTGAAGCTCCACGCCATCGCGCCAAAGCCTTATGAGGAGGACAAGACCCTCGACCCAAAGGTCTGGGAGTGTCTTCATATATCCGAGCTGTTTGAAAGGGCGGGGGATTTCGATTTGATCCACAATCACTTTGATTTTTTACCCCTCACCTATTCAGGTCTGACGGACACGCCGGTGCTTACCACCATCCACGGGTTTTCATCCCCGAAGATCCTTCCTGTATACAGAAAATACAACCGCAAGACTTACTACGTATCCATAAGTAACGCCGACCGCTCGCCGGAGCTTGATTACATCGCCACTGTATACCACGGAATTGACCTGGAGAACTTTACTTTTCGCCAGGCGCCGGAGGACTATCTGCTTTTTTTCGGCCGCATTCATCATGACAAGGGGGCTGCAGAGGCTATTCAAATTGCCCGGCAGGCCGGGATGAAGCTGGTTCTGGCGGGTGTTATTCAGGACAGTGATTACTACAAATCGGCGGTCGAGCCCCACCTCGACGGTATCCGGGTCAGGTATGCGGGTGTCGCCGGGCCGGAGCTCAGAAACAAGCTGCTTGGCAGCGCAAGGGCGCTGCTTCATCCGGTAAATTTCAATGAACCATTCGGGCTTTCTGTTGTGGAGGCGGGCGCCTGCGGAACGCCTGTCGTGGCCTTCAACAGGGGCTCCATGCCGGAGATCATAGAAAACGGCGTCAATGGTTTCCTGGTGGACGATGTTTATTCCGCGGTAGAGGCGGTGCGCAGTCTGGATGCGATATCGCGCCGGAAGTGCAGAAAGATAGTGGAGAAGAGGTTTTCAAGAGAACGTATGGTAGAGGATTATTTGGGCGTTTATTATAAAATCATCGACAAAAAAGCATAAATACTAAGGAGGCTTGTCAATGAGCCTTAAAAAGAGAGATCCGGTTGTCAAGAGGTACGCCGGTAATCCGATCCTGACCAGTGACGATGTGCCCTACCCCGTGGCCACGGTTCACAACGCGGGTGTAGTGAAAGCAAATGATCGTTATATTATGGTTTTCCGATCGCACCTTTTAAACGGACGCTCTATTCTGGGTTTGGCTGAAAGTGCAGACGGCTATTCATTTAAAGTACGGCCCGAACCTTTTATGACCCCGTCGCGGGACGGGATTTTTGGTGAGTATGAAGAGTATGGCGTCGAGGACCCGCGCATCTGTCAGATCGACGGTGATTTTCTGATCACCTACAGCGCCTATTCCAGGCATGGGGTGAGAACCGGCCTAGCCAGGACAAGGGACTTTGCATCCGTCGAGAGAATCTCCCTGATCACGCAGGCAGACCTGCGCAACGTAGCGCTTTTCCCGCAGAAATTCGGCGGGCGTTACGTCCGGCTGGACCGCCCCCATTCCGAAATCAGCCCTTGGTCCATTTGGATTTCCTACTCACCCGACCTCGTTCACTGGGGCGACTCAAAGGTCATTGTAAAGCCGGCCGGCTACCACTGGGATGAAATGAAGATAGGTCCCGGCGCCACACCTTTCAGGGCTGAGAACGGCTGGCTGAATATCTACCACGGAGTCTTTCGCACGATGGACGGGGCTGTTTACCGGCTGGGCGTTATTCTCCACAACCTACACGACCCGTCGCAAATCCTGGGTGTGGCCGACGAGTGGATTCTCCAGCCAGAAGACCCCTGGGAGATCACGGGTTACGTGCACAACGTGGTCTTTACCTGTGGGGCTGTTCCGGAAGAGGACGGCACTGTAAAGATTTATTGGGGCGGCGCGGACAAGGTTATATGCGCCGGCGCCGCCCGCATCAGCGACCTTGTTGCCATGTGCCTGGAAAAACCAAGGAACGCCATGTAAGAGCTGCAGGTCCGCCAAAACCGGCAATCCGGTTGTATCACCGTTTGTTTTATTGTATAATTACAGGGTTAGTGGATACAAAGCAGGAAGGAGTCCTGGTATTAATAAAAACCAGCATATTTTATATGGAGGTAAATATTTTTGAATCAAAAAGAAATAAACCCGTGTTTGATCAGTTCATATATACCGAAAGAGTGTGGGATTGCTACATTTACGCATAATTTATTTACTTCCTATCAAAACCTGTATGCGTCAGCCGGAAAAATTGTAGCAATAAATGGACTTCCTGAAGATGACTACCCCCGGGAAGTTGATTTCGTTTTTGACAAAAACAAGGTATCCAATTACATCACAGCCGCCATGCACATCAATGCATCTGATCTGCAGGTGGTCAATCTTCAGCATGAATTCGGCCTGTTCGGTGGCCCGGAAGGCCGCCATATTGCAAGACTGCTGGAAAAGCTGAAAAAACCGGTCGTAACGACCGTCCACACCGTTTTACAAAACCCCAGTCTGGGTTATTACACCTCTCTCATCGAGGTTATCCACAACTCACAGAGGGTCGTTGTAATGAGCAACAGAGCCATAGAAATCCTCCGGGAAATATACTACGTGCCCCCGGAGAAAATTGTGATGATACCACACGGAGTGCCCGACCTTCCTTTTGTCGATCCGGAACATTTTAAAAAGGAATTGGGCCTGGCCGGCCGTTTTGTACTTCTTTCCTTTGGCTTGCTGAATCCCGGAAAGGGGATCGAGCTTGTTCTGGAAGCACTACCCGAAGTGGTCCGCAATTACCCCGATTTGCTATATGTTATACTTGGCAAAACCCACCCGGAAGTGGCCATGGTTTACGGGGAAAGGTACCGGGAGAGCCTCCAGAAGTTGACCCGCGAAAAGAACCTGGAAAACAACGTGCTGTTCATCGACAAGTTTGTGACGAATGAAGAGCTTTATGATTATATCAGCTCCGCCGACTTGTATATAACCCCCTACCATTCGCAGGAGCAGATAACCAGAGGGACACTGGCTTACGCCGTTGCGCTGGGCAAGGTGGTGATCTCCACCCCCTACTGGTACGCCCAGGAATTACTTGCCAAAGACCGCGGCTACCTGGTACCCTTCAATAACCCGAAAGCTCTGGCCAGGACTATGAGCGGGATCTTATCC
>DMIY01000149.1 GCA_003457075.1 Desulfotomaculum sp.
AACGCCCCGGCGCTGATGCAGCGGCTGGTTGCCCACCTGCAGGGAGAGCAGGTTGACATCACCTCCTACCTGGAAAAAAGGAACCTGCTCTATGATCACTTAAGCGCGCTGGGTTTCGAAATGGTTAAACCCAAGGGGGCTTTTTACCTGTTTCCGCGTTCCCCATTGGCGGATGACCTGGAGTTTGTCCAGGCAGCCAAAAAATACAACATTTTGGTGGTTCCCGGCAGCGGTTTTGGCCTGCGGGGCTATTTCCGCCTTTCATACAGTGTGCCCAGACAAACGGTTATTAACTCGCTGCCCGCATTCACTGCCCTGGCTGCAGAACTGGGGTTAAAAAAGGCTTAATTAATCCTCTTAAGTATATATTTAGATATAAGGTTTTAAAGTCCTTCTTTAAGACCAGTCAGTTATCAACCGGGGGGTAAAACTTAAATAATCTGCGCTTACCAGGTGGAAAGAAATGTCCCAGGCACGATCGGGAAGCCGGAAACGACAGGCCTTGGCGTGGAGGTGCCCGTAGGCCACTTTTTGAACACCGTACCTCTGAAACAATTCAATAAAACCGCTGTACTCGTGTTTTTCGTTAGTGGGCATATAATGCGTCATCACAATTATTTCACGGGCTGCAGTTTTTACGCTCTTGAGCGAATTTTCCAGGCGGATTAATTCCCGCTGGTAAATCTTCATGTCTTCTGGCCGGAAGTATCTGCTGTTGGGACACAACCATCCCCGGGTACCGCAAATGGCCAGTTCACCCAGGCGGATATGATCGTTCCGGATCAAACGAACATTGGGAGGCAAAACGGCACGTACTCGCGAGATGCTCTGCCACCAGTAATCGTGGTTTCCCTGTACCCCGATGATTAACCCGGGTAAAAGCCCCAGGAAATCCAGGTCGCTGCGTGCCTCGTCCAAGCGCATGGCCCAGGAAAAATCTCCGGGAACTAAAACCACATCACAAGGATGGACAATTCTGCGCCAGTTCTCGTAAATCCGGATGGCGTGGCCGGTCCAGAACTCGTTTATTTCACTCATTGGTTTATATTCCAAACTATTTTGCCAGTTATCAGGATCAGGGGTTGCAGTAAAGGACAGATGCAAATCGCCTATGGCATATATATTCATTGTCCGGGTAGACCACCTTTTATGCTAAAAACATAGAACTCCGAATGACCAACAGGAGTTTTAAAAACAGGAGTAGTGCAATGAACGAATATAAGCTGGTTGTGGTTGTCGAAACCAGGGAACACACTTATATCAAAATATTTGTAAATAACGTGCTGGTCAACCCGGAAGGGTTGATCTGTTTAAAACACGAAGAACTGGATCAGTTGTTCAAGGATCTGTTTAAGGGATCCAGGGGTAAGTGTATAAGATATCACTGTATTTATTCACGCTAACTCAACAATCAACATATCGGCGGCAGGATTCCCATATATATCATTGGAAAGAGGGTTTTATTCAGGGAAAAAGGTGGCCAAAAAGCAGCGTGCTCATCCTCACCATTCTGCTCTTAAGCCTGATTACACTGGCTGTTTTCAAAAAAAAGATTTTCCCTCTGGTAGTTTTCCCCGGTCGCCGCCGGGCAGGGCAAATTTTTTGGACTATTTGTGTTGTTGCCCTTATGCTGGGAATGATTACCCAGCCAAAGACTGTCTATCAGGGGGCGGTTACCGGCCTGACCCTGTGGTGGAATATAGTCTTCCCCTCCCTTTTGCCTTTCTTTATCATTTCTGAACTGCTATTGAGCTTCGGAATGGTACATTTTATGGGTGTGCTGCTGGAACCGGTGATGCGGCCTCTTTTTAACGTTCCGGGCACAGGTTCTTTTGTAATGGCAATAGGTTATACCTCCGGCTATCCCATCGGGGCCATGGTTACTGCCCGCTTACGATCTCAACGGCTGTGTACCCGCATCGAAGCAGAGCGCCTGATGGCTTTTACAAACAACTCCAGCCCGCTTTTCATGCTGGCGGCAGTAGCAGTGGGCATGTTCAACAACCCTCAAGTGGGGCCGATCATTGCTGCCGCTCATTACACTGCCAATCTTACTCTTGGTTTGCTCCTGCGCTTCTATGGCAAAAACGACCGCGAGGCAATTCATCTTCCCTCATCCCACGGAAATCCAATAATCCGCGCCTTTAGCGAAATGTTTCGTGTGCACCGGCAGGAAAGCCGTCTTCCGGGAAAAATCATAGGTGACGCCGTAAAAAATGCCGTCAACAATCTCCTTAACATTGGGGGGTTCATCATCTTGTTTGCTGTTCTCATCCAACTGCTGAAAATGGCCGGGTTTATTGATTTCCTGGCCGGCAGACTGGGGCTTTTTTTGCTGCCGCTGGGTTTTTCGCCCTCCATCCTGCCAGCGCTGGCCAGCGGTTTAATTGAAATGACCATCGGCACCAGGCTGGCCAGCGAAGCCGCCGCCCCCCTGCCCCAGCAACTAACGGCGATCGCCGTTATCCTGGGCTGGAGCGGGCTCTCCATACATGCCCAGGCAGCCAGCATGATTGCCGAAACCGATATCAGGATGCTCCCTTTTATCTTCACCCGCCTGGCCCATGCCTTACTTGCCGCCATTTATACCAATATTTTGTTCGGCGTGATGTCTCCCACTGTCCGTACCTTTACCCCACCCCTGTTCAGTCTGCCGCAAGACTGGCATCAAAACCTATCCTTATGGCCCTTCCTGCCC
>DMIY01000143.1 GCA_003457075.1 Desulfotomaculum sp.
GTCAACAACTACCCTTGCTGTTCCCGTACAGCTTCCGGCAGTTATTATCATCACCTCGGCATCTTGAACGCAATAGGTTTCCACCAGCCCGCCGTAACTGCGCCCGAAGAGGGATGCAAATTCCTCTTCTATTGCTTCAAGCCTGGTCTTTACACGCTCCAGGGCGGCACAATGCTTATAGCGATATTCAGCAAAAAGCTTATGACTGCAAATCGTACCGCAACTCACAGGTTCGCCCGGCACTACTTTTAATCGCCTGAGATCCGCTACGGGAGCAAAAAATCTATCAACTGCCTCCTGCCCGGGAATTTCAACAGGCTCGGAAAGATAGGAAAGGTAAAAGCCATCGTAGCTTATGACTACCGGAAGCAAGATGTCCGGGTCTTCAGCCAGACGGTAAGCCATAAGAATACTATCCAGTATTTCCTGACACGTTTCAGTATCAATCTGGATCCATCCCGCATCGCGAATGCTCACAATATCCTGGCGGCCGCCGGCAACCGCAAGGATAGAAGGCGTCTCCCGCGTCGCATTGACCATCACTACCGGCAACCGCTGGCCGGCGCAATACATCATCCCGTCATTCATGAAAGCCAGTCCCCAGGAGGATGTCGCGGTAAAAACCCTGCCGCCTGCCGCAGAAGCCCCAAACATAATACCCATTGACGAGTTCTCACCCTCGACCTCAATAAACTCGGCTTTTAAGAGCCCCTCAGCATGAAACCGGGCCAGTTGCTCTACAAGAGCTGTCTGGGGAGTAATGGGATAAACGGCAACTACATCCGGTTGCGACAACAGTACGCCATAAGCTGCCGCACGGTTGCCATCCAATACTTTTGAAGTCATTTAATCCACCTCTTCCCTGACCATTACAATTGCCTGCGCCGGGCACTCATAGGCACAGATCCCGCAACCCTTACAGTAATCCATGTCAACTCTAAAATAGCCGGAATCGCCAGGGCTGATGCACCCGGTGGGACAATAAAGGTAACACCACCCGCACTGGCGGCATTTAGCAATCTTTGTTACCGGATGCCGGAAGCGCCAGTCTCCAGTCCTTGTGATCAGCATTTTTTTGCGGGCATCCGCCCAGGCGCTTTCATACTCCGTTGAGAATTGCAAACTGATCATCTCCTCTATGATGCATAAACCTTTGCTTCAGCAAAACCCCTCTGTGCACAACGGATATTTTTCTCCAGCAACTTCTCACTGAAGTACTCCTTTATGGCCAGCAAAACTGAATCCAGTGTCAGCCACCCGGTAACGGCCGCAAATGCCCCTAATATTACAGTGTTGGTTACTGGTATGGCTATCTCCTCTAAGGCTATTTTAGTGGCATCTACAATGCCAACAGCCTCCAATCCAGCATATTTTTCCCTTTCTGACAGGCGATCGGCATTCAGGATCACAGTCCCCCCTTTTTTCAGCCCGACAAATACGGCAGGAGAATTTTTCAACAGGGGGTCCAGCACAATTACACAATCCGGAGAATAAATCTGCGTCCTTTCCCTTATTCTGGCATCATCCACGCGTACGAAGGACATCACCGGAGCCCCGCGCCGCTCAAAACCAAACATAGGAAAACTGCTGGCATATTTGCCTCCCTTCACAAAGGCCGTGGCCAGCATTTCGGCAGCCACAACCGCACCCTGCCCACCACGCCCATGCAACCTTATTTCCTGCAATTAAATCCCCTTCTTTCTATACTTGATGTCAAAAGTTCTGTCTGCAGATCCTACAATTAGGTAGTCACATATTGTCATAGCAACCATGTACAATGATGATTTTAGAAAATTTTAACTCTATAGCTAATCATAACTCATGTAACAAACGTAACAGGAATCACTGGTTAAGAGGTTGTAGAAATACTATAGCTAATCATAACTCATGTAACAAACCCTTTCGCCTTAAGCGTGGTATGATTCAGAATGTGACTGCCGGGAAATGCCGATTAACGGTTTGCCCATTGGCATCACATGTTTTTGTAATCCCATGTTAATTAACTCTGCCCCTCCTAAATACAGAACATCCAGAGCTAATATAAATATTATCCACCCCAGAATAGTTTGAAAGCCTTTACCTATAATTCCAATGTCAAGCAAACCCAGCCCAAAAATTACAGGTATAGCTACCAGAATTGTCCAGAAAAGCAATGAGGGGCCACGGGCTAAGAGTGGCAAGAAAAAGATTAACATAACGGCCAGGTAGCAAACTACGATACCTAACAGTGTCGAGGGTGCAGCTCCGACCTTTTGAAGAAACCACACAGGAACATATAAAGAGAGTGTTTGACATATAGATAAACCAAACATGAAAAACAGACCAAAAGCCGTTAGCATGTTCCCTGTTAAAAGAGAACCATTTCTTAGTTCAATGATTCCACATAATGTTTGAGCAATACCGGCAACAAATATCCAGCCCAATATTATAGGTGCAGATTTTGAATCAATTAACCCTATAAGATCAGCCCATAAAACCATTAATACTATTCCCAAGGCCCATAAACCAACAGCTCCAGGATTGGCCCATTGGGACTTTATTTGATCATTATTCATCATTTATACCTCCTCAGAAATTTGTTCAAACTGTATTACTGGACCATTTTTCCGTTTGTAACTCCTTGATAGATTTACATTGAGGGCATTTGTCCGGTTAAAAAATCCTGTCATCATAGTTTTTCTGATATTTTAAGGAATTTTACCATTTATGCTGAATATCACATCCATTCACATGTCACAGGGAGATCGGTTGATGCTGCCCGGCAACAAACTGGTTTAAGTCCACCACTATCCTGGTGTTGAAACTCTTTTGCCATGCCGGCATTTTCTTTTCGGCAGGAATCAGCCTTTCTTTTTCCATTCCTCCCGGTTTACAGCACGACAGAGGTTGCTCCAGAATTTCTCTTCCAAGGCCCCGAGACTTATAAAACGCCCATCTTTAGTCCGGTAAACCTGGTAACAGGCATTTCCTCCGGTTAGTCTTTCAGTATTTGATTACGATCTAACACAAACCAACAAAATCAAGAGTTTAATTTATTTAATTTTGTTCCTAACCAAAACCAAACATAGGAAAGCTACTGGCATATTTGCCTCCCTTCACAAAGGCCGTGGCCAGCATTTCGGCAGCCACAACCGCACCCTGCCCACCACGCCCATGCAACCTTATTTCCTGCAATTAAATCCCCTTCTTTCT
>DMIY01000218.1 GCA_003457075.1 Desulfotomaculum sp.
TTGACCCCTTCAAGAACCGTCCCTCTGTTTCGTCCCTCTGTTTTACTCAAGATAAAGAGTCAACCAGAACTCCTCACCTTTTTCCTCTAGACCCGGTTCCTTGCCCACCAGATTTTTCATTTGCCGGATCATCATGGGCACACCCCGTCCCAGGCGGTCCATGTAGCGAAGGTTCTCCATATATTTAAGCAAGAAAGGATTGCGGCTAAAAGAGGTACCGGTTTTCATTTTTTCAATTGTGACGGTATTGGGCAGACGACCCGGACTACGCACTTCAATGCGGCCTGGAAAACGAAAAACCCTTATCTTAGACCCGGCAATGCTGTAATTCCGGTGTACCACAGCATTTACCAGAGCTTCCCGGACAACCACCGGGGGTAGAATATCTTTTTCCCGGCGCCGGGTTCCCTGGATTTGCGCAGGTACCGCCAGAGTGTCCTTAAGTATATTGGCGCACCGGTCTATCACCTCGGAAAGAGTGCCGTTGATTTCTTTCTTATCCAGTATGTCCGTGGTTACATCCTTTCCCTGAAAGCGGGCATAGGTTATTCCTGACTGGGGCAAATGGCGGGCCGTTTCTTTGCCAAAGATGAGTAATCCCCCTACGATAATACATAGTTGCTCCTCTACCCGGGCCAGGATGTCAGCATTAACCAGGATTCGCCGGCGCTGTTCAGGAGGCTCTTCCAGGATATCGAAATAATAAAATTCCAGAAAATAGCTGTGGAGTTTGGCCGTATCCAGATCCTTTTCTGCAGTACCCGGCACAGGAGTTATATCATAATGAACCATGCCGGACAACTGGAACAACCTGGCCAGATCCTCCCTGCCGGCCAAACGTTTGGTAGAACCCACGCGCAGGAAGTATTTCCCTGCCGAGGTCTGATACGGTTTGTGAATACCCTTGGGGATTTTTAAAACAGCTACCATCTTGCCTTCAAGCCGGACTTTCTCATAAAAAGGCATGACGGGCGGAATAACGTTATGGGAACAGATATTCATCAACCATTCTTCAATGTCTTCTCTTTGACTCCCTTCGATCAAACCGTCGTCGTCCACGCCAATTAAAACAGTTCCCCCCTCAAAGTTAGCAAAGGCCACAATTTCTTCGGCTAAGTGTTCGGGCCTGATCGTTTCCCGTTTAAACTCCACGGCAGAATTTTCACCGTTGGCAATAATCTCTAAAAGTTCCCGGCTGGTCATTTTAACTCTCCTAAAACGAATTTTTCTATTAAGCCAACTTTCTCCTCCTGTTTATTATCTTGTATCATAGCATTTTCTTTACCTGCAGTCTATAAAAACCACACTGTTCCAGATGAACCCCGGGAATGCCGGCGAATTATAAACACTCCTGGTTTGTTTCGTCAGCCCGCCTGATTGCGCAACGCAGCACATCAACAGCCTCGTTCACAGTACGCGGCAGGCGGGGCAAATTTAATTCGGGGAGACGGCGAAAAATATCCACCATGATCGGAAAACACAGACCCGCCTCATAAACCAATTCCTCGTCAGCCAGCAAAGAACTATCCCCCTGCGCCAGGATGCGGCCTTCTTTCATGATTATAATTTTATCCGCCCACTCATAAGCCAGATCCACATCGTGCGTGGCTATTACAATAGTTATCCCCCCATTGTTCAGCCGGTTCAAAATAGCCAAAAGATCGCTTTTGCCCCCGGGATCCAGGTATCCCATGGGTTCGTCCAGGATGATGATCCCTGGCTCCATGGCCAGTACGCCGGCGATAGCCACCCGTTTCTTTTGCCCGTAACTCAAATGATAAGGAGCCTTGTTGCGGTAAGCTTCCATCTGTACCGCCTTAAGCGCTTCCTCTACCCTGGCGCTTACCGCCTCCAAAGACAGGCCCATATTCAGAGGACCAAATGATACATCTTCCCAGACGGTAGATGAAAAAACCTGGTCGTCCGGATCCTGGAATACCAGGCCCACCTGGCTTTTAACCCATCTTTCCGTTTGGGGCGTAATCCGTCGGCCTAAAACCCGCACCTCGCCCTGCAGGGGCAGGTAAATACCATTTAAATGCAGCAACAATGTAGATTTACCGGCGCCGTTAGGCCCTAAAATTGCCGTTTTTGACCCGGCAGAAAGGGGAAAGGAAAGGCCCCTACAAGGAAGTAGCCTCAGACAGATTGCGAAAATAACAGGACTGACTGTTCATACGGTTTATAAAGCCTGAAGGCGGCAAACAGGAGAACCGTCCCGCTGTTCGGTCCCGCTGTTCGTCCCGCTGTTCGTTCGGTTTACCCTTTCAAGAGTTTCTTAAAAACTCCCTTGGGGTCACTGACCAGTAGCACAATCATCCACACTAAGAGGCCAAAGAGAACAACAGTAACTCCCAGCAACGTTGCATCCAGAGTTATTTCGAAAAATTCTCCGCCTTCGATTAAATATGCCATCACATGGTCAACGAACCACATGAGTGTTGCTCCCCAAAAGATAAAGCTTAATAAGCTCAGCTTGTATTTGTCTTCCGGAGCATTAACATACCAGATGATAGTCGCAACTATAGCTGCTAACGCAGTAATTATAAAGAACATAGTTCATCCTCCATTAAGCATCAGCTTTTACCTTCTACTGTAGTAGGAATAGCCTTAGCTTTTTGATCAGCAATCGAAATCATTATTAACCATACAATTGTTACGAATATTGCCATCCCTGTGCCGATTGTTGCGACCTCATGAAGCATCGGACCTACGTCAGCCGGATTGTTCATTGCCGTCAAAAAAGGTGACCAGGGGACAATTTCTCCATGCCATAAATGTTCAAATGCTAACAGTAGAACTCCACCCCATAATAATCTATTCAGCCAGCTCAATTTGCGACTCCAGCGTAATCCTGTTTGTGAAGTCCCTTCCACATCAGCTTTCCTTTCATTCTTCTCCACAATCTTCTTTACAACGGTGGTTACAATAGCCTCTCCCATAGGTACAAGAAAACATGCCATATCTTTTTCCCTCCAAATTAATCTCCAATTAATATTTTAAAAATTTCAGAAAGCCAGCCTCCTTAATGTCTGAAAAACAAAAAACCATGAAAGCCCCCCTTTTTTTAAGAGTCAAGACCTCCATGGTCAACGTCCGTATCTTTAGTTCAGCTTAAGTTAGCTTAATTTCCCAGCTGCTTTCCGGCCGGTACCTCCATGGTACCATTGAAACCTTTTGCCAGCAATTTTCCTACATATAACACAGAACCTAAAAACGGTCAAGGCAGAAAAACCATCGCAATCACTTAATATATCTCGATATATTAAGAAAAACCCGGATTCTTCGCACAACAAGAAAATAAACGGTATTTTTGACTATTATCCCTTTCAGATGTTTCGTCATAACATAATCTGCATGGGTAAATTAATTTAAGAAATGGGGCAGGAATTTTTCTCTTTCATGTTGAACGGTTTAACAATACCAAGTTAACAATACCAGGTTTGTGATTTATGTTAACATTTTTCATGACTGTGTATTGATAAATATAAAAAATTATAGAAGGGGGGAAACCCGGTTTTCTAAGGAACAATAATGTTTGCCTTAAGAAACCGGGAATATCTTTATGAAAGCTATTGATGTTCACGTGCATATTGTGCCGCTGTTTGGTTATGCGCGCATTGTAGGTCCGGAAATAGCAGGGGCTATGCGAAAATACTACCGGGCACAAGAAGAAGAGGTGCTGAAAACAGAAGAAGAAATGGCTGATGATTTCCGCAGTCTTGATTTGAAGGCAATTATCATAGGGTTCGATGCAGAAAGCAACTCGGGTATACCAAAAATTGAAAATGATTACGTTGCCGGGCTGGTACAAAAGTATCCAGATACCTTTATTGGGGCATGGGCAATGGTAGATCCCTGGAAGGGTCAGATGGCAGTTAAAGAAGTAGAACGGGCAGTAAAAGAATTGGGCATGATTGGGGTTAAGTTTCAGGCAGTTCACCAGGGATTTTTCCCTGACGATCGCCGCTTTTATCCAATTTATGAAAAATGTACAGAATTAAAAGTTCCTGTATCTTTTCACGTAGGAAATACTGGCTTAGGGGCCGGTCTGCCGGGCGGAGGAGGATTTCGCCTATCTTATGTCAGGCCTGTTCCTCACATTGATAATATTGCGGCCGATTTTCCTGACCTGACGATAATTATGATTCACCCGGCCTGGCCCTGGCATGAGGAACAGATTGCCGTCCTGTTGCATAAAGGTAATGTTTACGCTGATCTTTCGGGCTATGCTCCCCGCTATTTTCCGGAGTCTATTAAAAGGGAAGTTAACGGCCGCCTCCAGGATAAATTCATGTATGGTTCAGATTATCCGGATATTCAGCCTAAGCGATGGTTAGATGAATTCGAGTCGGGAGGCTACAAGCCGGAGGTTATTGAGAAAGTGCTCTATAAAAATGCACAGAGGATCCTGAATCTGAAAAGTTAGCATTGAGGAGGAACATTTGATTGCTGCCTATTCATCCAATAGCCGTACCTACTCCTTACCCGGTTGGAACAGTTAACGCTTATGTAATTTTGTCCCGGCCTTATACTCTTATTGATACCGGACCCGATATAAAAGAGGCCGGTGAGGCTTTAAAAAAAGGAGTGGAACCGGCGGGGATAAGCCTGCACGAAATTGAAAGAATAGTTCTGACTCATTCTCATCTTGACCACAGCGGGTTGATAGATTGGCTTTCTGGATTTTCAAAAGCTACTCTGTTTATTCACCCTGCAGAACTAAAAAAAATGGTTTCAGATGACCCCTTTCAGCAAAGGATGCAATTTGTAATAAAGACGGGCACTCCTGAAGATATTATCAGGCAATTAATAAAGTGGCATGGAGAATTTGTCTTTCCTGTTATGCCCGGAAAACGTATAGTTGAACTGGCAGGTGGAGAGGAATTACGCTTTGATGAAGGGTTCCTGCAGGTTTATCATCTTCCCGGCCACGCGTCCGGACATCTTTGTTTCTTTGATCCGGCAGGCGGCAATTTCTTCTCCGGCGATTTTCTCTTGCCGGACATTACCCCCAACCCGGTGGTTGAATTTGATCCCGATTGCCCGGGAAAACGGCTTCCCACCCTGAGTTTATACCTGGAAGGGCTACATAAGATAGATAAAATGGACATCAAAACCGTTTGGCCCGGACACGGAGAAGCAATTTCCGATTACCACCGGGTAATAGCAACCTGCCTGCAGCATCACCGGGAAAGGGCAAACTGGATTATGGAGCTCTTACGCGTCAACGGAGAAAAGAATGTTTATGAAATAAGCCAGTTGGTATTTCAAGGTTTAACAGGACATGACGTGTTTTTAGGATTGTCTGAGATTCAGGCTCACCTGGATATTCTTGCTGAGCGGGAATTGGTTAAGATAAGGGAGCGGGGAAAGGTGTTCTACTACAGTGTCGCAGGTTAGAATTTTTCCGGCGGTTCTGGCAGCAAGGGCAGCTATGTGGTTGAGCCGTTTACTTGGAAGGGGAAAAGGTTCCTCATTGCCTGGAATGATAGCTTTGAAAATATTTCCAGGGATCCTGGATGCGCTGGCCGGCCAAACCAGACGGGGAATAATTATGGTTACCGGCACAAACGGTAAAACCACCACAAATAATATGATTGCAGGAATGGTTGGCAGCGCCGGGTACGGGGTGGTGGCAAACCTTCAAGGGGCAAACCTGATCAGCGGGGTGACCACCGCTTTTATCGAAAAGGCTTCCTGGCGGGGAAAGGTAGACTGTGATTATGCCTGCTTAGAAGTAGATGAGGCATCTTTCCCCGCAGTCAGCCGGAAGGCGCCTCCCCGCCTGGTAGTGGTAACTAATTTTTTCAGAGATCAACTTGACCGGTATGGAGAATTGGATAAAACGGTTAAATTTGTTCAGGAGGAT
>DMIY01000178.1 GCA_003457075.1 Desulfotomaculum sp.
ATGTGCGGGATGACCCACTTTTTTTGCCGGCTCGGCGGCAAATGTCCAGATGCTTTTGGTAAATTCAAGAAACTCCTCTTTGGAAATTGTGCTTTTTCTTTTGAGGTTTTCTCTTGCAAACAAACCTTTAGAAAAGACCAAAATATATTCATGAATATCTCTCAATGTTGGATTTTTAGCAGAAAGCCAGCTACCCCACGCAGTTGAAGGACTGACACTTGAAGCTTTATTCCAGATAATTTCACCTCGCATTAAAAATCCTAGATCAAGCATATCTTCAACGATAAAGGCATGAAGAGGGATGTACGGCTTTCTCCCTAAATTAGCTATGTTGATGCAAACCCTACCTCCTGGAACAAGAACCCTTTTAACTTCACTCCACACTCTTTTCAAGAATGTTCTATACTCATTCAAGGTAAGATTCTCGTCATACTCTTTGCCTACATTGTAAGGAGGGGAGGTAACCATCAAATGAATGCTATTATCGGATAATTTCTCCATTTTTTCACTCGATTTACAAAGGATTTTATCCATAAACTCTAGCGGGACTGGATTTTCTACATACTTGACTGGTTCCTCTTTGGGCAATCCCTTATACAATCTACTTGTATAAAAGGAAGTGGAGTCATGATTAATTCTTCCAGGGGAACCAAAAGCACTTGTTTTTGTGCCGTTTCTTTTTCGATTAACTTTCATTTAGTCCTCCCTCCAAAGATCAACCCATCTTTTATAGGAATTGAACTCAATCTTTGTTTTTTGCCAATTTATTACGATTCTTCTAGACATACTATCTTCAACTGTAAGTATTCAGTTAACTCGCCGAGGCATGATGTTGTCCCCGCTCACTCCAATGCTTCGCCTCGACAGCACCACGGCTTGTTTCGGACCGGACTAGCGGTGCTGCAAAGGCGGCAAGATACTGGTTTCTTTGCTTGAATAACTTTTGAATGCCGCTGGTTTCACACCGCTGTCCGGTTACCCGAAGCTTCGCCGGGTGCTGTTACCGATGCTACGCAAGTCGTTCGCTTTAGGGCAACATCATGCCACTGCTTTATAAAGTTGCTTCACTGAATATTTACCTTCAACTTTTGAAGGGTTATCTACCGAGTGTTACCATGATGTTTTTTAATTATCTCTGAAAATGATTGGGTACCATATTTTGTACCGTTCTACATCTACCTTTGTTTTCCTTCTTCTTTTGGCAAAAATTTCAGAATTAAGCTGGCCGCACACTGAATATTTACGAGATTTACGACGAGATTTACGAGGATGTTGTATAAAAGATCAAGATTTTTTAACTCTATAGTCTTCAGGTAGGGTAACTACTCAGGCAGGTTCTTATTTGCCCGCCTGCTCTTTTGTGGTATAATGTGCCGGGGAGGGAACAACCGGTGGGCTATACACCCATGATCGAGCAATACCTGGAGATCAAGAACCAGCATCAAGACGCCATTCTCTTTTTCCGTCTGGGTGATTTTTATGAAATGTTTTTCGATGACGCCGTACTGGCAGCCAGGGAACTGGAGATCACCCTCACCGGCCGCGATGGTGGCGAAAACAGGCGGATACCTATGTGCGGCGTCCCCTACCATGCCGCTCAAACCTATATCACCCGTTTAATTCAAAAAAGTTACAAAGTAGCCATTTGTGAGCAGATGGAAGAACCAGGAGCCGGTAGGGGAATAGTTCGTCGCCAGGTGACACGGATAGTTACTCCGGGTACTCTCATAGAAGAGCAGACGCTGGAAGAAAAGAAGCATAACTTCCTGGCAGCCGTGAGAGCGATGGAAACCTCGTATGGCCTGGCTTTTGCCGACGTCACCACGGGATTGTTTATGGCCACCCAGTTCGACGGCGACAGCAGTGAAAATATGTTGCTGGATGAACTGGCCAGGCTTCAACCCGCAGAGATCTTACTGGCAGATGCCGCGGAAAATAACAAAACGGCCAGCAGGATAAAAAAAAGATGTTCTGCTGTTATTTCATTTGTTTCCCCCGGGACGTTCAGCCGGGAAAAAGCCATAAGAATTCTTTCCAGGCAATTGGGACCGGCCTGGCAGCAATCGGCACTGAATACTTTCCCCCGGGCAGTAGATGCTGCCGGCGGATTAATGGTCTATTTAAAGGACACTCAAAAATGCGATTTGCTGCAGATTAACCAGGTTCAATTATACTCCCCCGGGCAGTATATGATTCTGGATGCAATCACCCGGCGCAACCTGGAATTGACAGCTTCCATGCGCGACGGGTCCCGCTGGGGCACTCTTTTATGGGTGCTGGACTATACCGTTACGGCTATGGGCGGGCGTCTTATAAGATCCTGGATAGAACGGCCGTTGCTGGATCTGAAGACTATCCGGAACCGCCTGGACGCCCTGGAAGAAACAGTTAACAATATTTTCTTCCGGCACGAATTAAAACAGCTTCTTTCTTCCATCTACGATCTGGAAAGGTTAACGGCGCGTGTGGCCTACGGTTCAGCCAACGCCCGCGACATGCTGGCTTTAAAAGATTCTCTTTCCGTTTTGCCTTCTTTAAAACAACTCTTGCTGAATAATCAGGCAAAGTTATGGCTGGAAATTGCAGGGGCAATTGACTGCCAGGAGGATTTACGGGAGTTACTGGAGAATTCTATCAGTGAAGATCCTCCTTTCTCAGTACGGGAAGGAGGAATCATAAAACCAGGTTATCATCCGGAAGCAGATCGTTTACAGGCAGCCAGCCGTAGTGGTAAAGACTGGCTGGTTAATCTGGAAACCCGGGAGAGGGAACGGACGGGGATTAAATCGTTGAAAATAGGCTTTAACAAAGTATTTGGCTATTATATAGAAGTGACCCGGACTAACCTTAACCTGGTGGCGGAAGATTATATAAGAAAACAGACGCTGGCCAATGCTGAACGTTTTATCACGCCCGAGTTAAAAGAATTAGAAGAAAAAATCCTGGGTGCGGAAGATCGCCTGGTGCAGTTGGAGTACCAGTTGTTTGTAGAGATACGTGATCAGGTGGCTGCTGTCATCCCGGCACTGCAAAAAACAGCGCATGCCGCGGCTACGGCCGACTGCCTGCTTTCCCTGGCGGAAGCTGCAATTAAAGCAAACTACACACGCCCTCAAGTTAGTGAAAAAGATCGCATTCTTATTCGGGAGGGCCGTCATCCTGTGCTTGAACGTGTACTGAGCACGGGAGAGTTTGTTCCCAACGACATATTATTAAACGAAGAAAATCGTCTAATAATTCTTACCGGGCCAAACATGGCCGGTAAAAGCACCTATATGCGGCAGGCAGCGTTACTGGTACTGATGGCTCAAATGGGCAGCTTTGTCCCCGCCCGGCAGGCTGAAGTCGGGCTTGTGGATCGAATTCTTACCAGGGTTGGCGCCAGCGACGACCTGGCCATTGGCCAGAGTACCTTTATGACGGAAATGAACGAATGCCGGACAATCATAAATTCCGCCACTGTAAGAAGCCTGATCATTATGGACGAGGTAGGCCGGGGTACCAGTACATACGATGGAATCAGCATTGCCTGGGCGCTGGTGGAATATATAGCCACACAGGTAAAGGCAAAAACTTTATTTTCAACCCATTATCATGAATTGACCGACCTGGAAAAGCTGGCGGGAGTTAGGAATTTTACGATAACTGTGCAGGAACAGGGAGAAGACATTGTTTTTCTGCGCCAGGTCTTACCCGGCAAAGCCGACCGTAGTTACGGAATTCAAGTAGCGCGGCTTGCCGGCCTGCCAAGGGTTATTTTAAGCCGTGCCCGTGAAATAATGAATAGTCTGGAGTACCGGCAGGCTGCAGCAAAACAACCGGCTCCAACCAAGGGAAATCCCGGCTCAGACATGGATGGCAAAGTTCATGTCGAACCGGCAGGCAGGCAAGTCGTGAAAGAGTTAACTGCTTTAAACGTCTGTAAACTGACACCGCTGGAGGCATTGAATCTGGTTGCCCGCTGGCAGGAAAACATACTGGGCAAAGGATCCAACCACAGACAGGATTTTCTTGCGAAGAGCGAAATGGAGGTGACTTAGGAGTGAATATCGGGATCGATGTAGGAGGCACTTATACTGATGCAGTTCTCCTGGAGAAAGACAGGGTACTGGCAACAGCCAAGGTGTCAACCCGGGAAGATTTATTATCCTCTGTTTTGGAAGCGCTTGACACAATAATGAAAGGAATTCCGGCAGAATCGGTTAGTCGAGTGGCTTTGAGCACAACCATGATCACCAACCTCATTGCCGAGAAGAAATACGACAGGGTTGGCCTGTTAATTATGCCCGGCCCGGGTTTGAGCCATGACTCGTACCGTTATCCAACCGATATACACATAGTTACCGGGGCCATTGACTACCGGGGAAGAGAAATAACGCCCATTAATCTCTCCCAGGTGGACAAGGCAATAGATGATCTGGCAGCCGGGGGTTATCGCAAAGTAGCGATAGCAGGAAAGTTTTCCTGCCGGAACAACAGCCATGAAGCAACAGTAGAAAGGCAGGTAAAGAAAAAGTATCCTGATTGGGATGTGGAACTGGGTCATAAGGTTGCCGGCCAGTTAAATTTCCCCAGGCGGTTAACCTCTACCTACCTCAGTTGTGCAACAAAGAAAAAGTATCAGTTGTTTATCGACTCTGTACAGGAAGCCCTGGCCTGGCGCAATATTAAGGCACAGGTTTTCATTCTTAAGGCCGATGGGGGAACCTTACCGCTGTCCTATTCTCCGGATGTGGCCATTGAAACCATTTTCAGCGGGCCGGCAGCCAGCACCCTGGGAGTACAGGCTTTAACTCCTCCGGGAAAAACTTCTGTGGCGGTAGATATTGGTGGTACCACCACTGACTTGTCATTAATACTTGGCGGACAGCCTTTACTTTCTTCCAAAGGAGCCAGAATAGACGACTTTCTGACCCATGTACGCACGCTGGCAGTTAAATCGGTGCCCATCGGGGGAGACAGTGTTGTTGAACGGGTAGGCAGGGAAATCGTCGTTTACTCAGAGCGGATGGGCCTGCCCTTTTGCCTGGGTGGTCCGCTGCCGACGCCAACCGATGCGCTGAAGACATTGGGATTAACCACGTTGGGCGATCAGCAACGTGCCCGGCAGGCGATGAATATGTTAAGGGGTTCTTCTCCCGCCAGCGTTGAAGAAATAGCCTCAGAAGTGATCCTTTTCGTTGTTGAGACTATTGTGAAAGAAATCTTAGGAATGTTTGTCCAGTGGGAACAGGAGCCCACTTATCGGGTATGGGAAGTTCTCCAGAAAAAAAGGGTTCGTCCCGATACGGTCGTAGGAGTGGGAGGGGGAGCGAGTGGCTTTATTCCACGGATCGCATCCCGCCTGGGCTTTTTTCCTGTTGTTCCACCTTATGCTTCTGTAGCCAACGCTATCGGGGCGGCAGTCGCCCGTCCCACTCTGCAGGTCAGCATCAGGGCAGATACTGAACAGGCAACCTATACCGTTTTAGAAGAAGGCTACCAGGGAAAGCTGGAAAAGTACCCCTTTGGAATCGATCAGGTTTTTGAACTTGCCAAAGAGTGGCTTGCCAGGCGGGCCGGCAAGTACGGTCTGGAAAGCAACCTGGACGGACTTGAAACAACCAGGAGCGAGGTTTTTAACATGGTCAGGGATTGGGTTACCGTAGGACGGCTTTACGACATGACGGTGCAAACACCAAGAGGAATTCTGCATCATATCGGGGCGGAGGTGGGGAACAATGGCAATTGAAAAAACAGGCATCGTGTTTTTCCCCGCCTTTGACTGGGCCATTTCCCCCACTCATCCGGAGAGGGAAGAAAGGCTGTTGTATACAAGGG
>DMIY01000112.1 GCA_003457075.1 Desulfotomaculum sp.
TGGCGCCCCTGGAGGAGAAGGCGATCAAAAGCGGCGCCGGCAAAATATATATCCAGGATGTAAAAAGGGAGTTCGTGGAGGAATACATTTTTCCCGCCTTGCGGGCAGGAGCCGTTTATGAAAGAAAGTACCTGCTGGGCACCTCTTTGGCCCGTCCTCTGATCGCCAAACTGTTGGTAGCCGTGGCCGAAAAAGAAGGGGCCGGTGCGGTGGCCCACGGCGCCACGGGCAAAGGTAACGACCAGGTGCGTTTTGAACTGAGCGTTAAGGCCCTCAACCCGCATTTGAAGATTATTGCGCCCTGGCGCGAGTGGAATATCCGCTCGCGGGAAGATGCCATTGATTACGCTGCTGCCAGGGGTATCCCGGTTCCGGTGACGAAAGAGCGGCCCTACAGCATGGACCGCAACCTCTGGCACCTGAGTCACGAGGGAGGCGATCTGGAAGACCCGGCTAAGGAGATGCCGGATGATGTGCCGCTGCTTACCGTGCTGCCGGAAAATGCTCCGGATGAACCTGCTTATGTAGAGATTTATTTTGAACGGGGCATCCCCAGGAAGATAAACGGTGAAGAACTCGACCCGGTGGCCTTAATAGAAAGGTTGAACTTGATTGGCGGCGCCAATGGTGTGGGTATAGTGGACATGGTAGAAAACCGGCTGGTGGGGATGAAATCCCGCGGTGTCTACGAAACACCGGGTGGTACGATTCTATATCTTGCCCACAGGGAACTGGAAAGCCTTTGCCTGGACCGGAGCACGCTGCACTTTAAGGAAATTGTTGCTGCCCGCTATGCGGAGCTAGTATATGACGGGGTGTGGTTCTCACCGTTAAAAGAGGCGCTGGATGCTTTTGTGGAAATTACCCAGCGCACGGTGACCGGTACCGTGCGGATGAAGCTGTATAAAGGAAACTGTACACCGGCCGGAGTTGCTTCCCCTTATTCCCTGTACGATCCCGAACTGGCCACTTTCAGTCAGGACGAAGTATATAATCAGGCCGACGCCGCCGGCTTTATAAATCTTTTTGGCCTGCCTTTGAAAGTCAGGGCCATGATGGAAAGAAAGGCTGGCTTAAAGAGTGGGTAAAGTCATTAAGGTTCTCGTTGTTTTCGGCACCCGCCCGGAGGCAATTAAAATGGCTCCCCTGATCAGGGAACTGGCTCTTTACCCTGGACGGATTGACTGCCGGGTGGCCGTAACTGCACAGCACCGTGAAATGCTGGATCAGGTGCTGCAGTTGTTTAATATTCACCCTCATTATGACCTGGATATTATGCAGTCCGGGCAGAATCTTTTTGAAGTTACTGAGCGGGCCCTGGCCGGTTTAGAAAAGGTGATCAGTCAAGAGCGTCCGGATCTGGTTCTTGTCCATGGCGACACCACTACCACTTTTGTGGCTGCACTAGCAGCCTTTTACCTGCAGGCGCCGGTGGGGCATGTGGAGGCTGGCTTAAGGACTCGAAATAAATACTCCCCTTTTCCGGAAGAGATTAACCGTCACCTGACAGCGGTCATAGCTGATCTGCATTTTGCACCAACCGTGACTGCCAGGGATAACCTGCTCAAAGAAGGTGTGGGCCGGGAAAAAGTTTTCGTTACCGGGAATACAGTTATTGATGCCCTGCTCTCAACTGTAAAATCAGATTACAATTTTAATAATGCCGTCCTGGACAGCATAAACTACAGCCACAGGATATTACTGGTAACCACCCACCGGCGGGAGAATCTGGGTGCACCTCTGAAATCTGTTTACGAGGCTCTCAGAACAATAGTTGATTCTTACCCGGATGTGGAAATCGTCTTCCCCGTACACAAAAACCCCGCAGTCATAAATGCGGCCCGGGAGAAGTTAAGGGAATTGCCCCGCGTTCACCTGATCGATCCGCTGGACTATGAGCCTTTTGTGAACCTGATGAGGCACTGTTTCCTGGTGCTTACCGATTCCGGCGGCCTTCAGGAGGAGGCGCCCGCCCTGGGAAAGCCGGTTTTAGTCCTGCGGGAGGTCACCGAAAGGCCCGAGGCTGTTTGGTCCGGGACAGTACGGATCATCGGCACGAGCCGGGAAAGAGTGGTTGCCGAAGTCCGGCGCCTGCTGGATGATCAACAACACTATCAACAGATGGCTGAAGCTGTCAACCCCTATGGCGACGGTCAGGCTTCCCGGCGTATCGCCCAGGCAATTCTTTACTACTTCGGGTATGTTGCAAAACCTCCCGACGAGTACTGTACTGTTGAAAGGTAGATAAAATATTTTAGATTTCCATGCAGGATTTATGTAAGTGCTTGTAGAAAATAATATTATAATAGATAGAGTTGTAGAAAATTATGAACAAAAGAAACCCGGAAGAGGAAAAAGATGCCGGTGCCGGGGGGGAAAAAAATAAAAAACGCCAGGCTTTTGAGTTTGTGAGAATTTATGCCCTGGCTTCCACGATTGGATTTCAAATCGCCGTACCCATCGTGGTGGGAATATTAGGCGGGCGGTTTCTGGACCGCAAGTTTGGTACAGAACCCTGGCTTTTGATTATATGTTTATTTCTTGGGCTGGCGGCGAGTATAGCAGGTTTGGTAAAAATCATACAAAATATATTTGGAGAGGGGAAATAAAATGAGGGATCTGCCTTTTGATCAACTGGCAGGCAGGACCCTGAAAGCAAGTGCCTTATTGCTGGCGCCCTGTGTTGTGCTTTTAATTTTTAATTATGCTACTATAGTCGCCTGGGGTTTGATCATAGGGATTGGTACGGGTATGTGGAATACTTATTTTCTGGTCAGAAGGTATAAGATTGCCGATCCAAAGGACAAGTTCTTTAAACAGAAGCTGCAGCAGAATTTGATGTCCGGGCTTGCCCTTCGCTTGATCACCACGATTGTCATGCTCTTTGTGGCAGCGAAAATATCAATAGTAACTGCAATTGCTGCCGCTGCGGGGATATTTGCTGTTGGGGGCATATTTGCAGCTATGGCAGCCGGCGTTTTGCTGAAGGAAGCAAAAACCGGCTTTAGATTTTATAAATCATAACTACTATAAAAAATATAAGCTTATAAAGCAAAGGGGGTGATTTTTGTAGATGGATCTGCAGGAGGTTGAGGAGAGATTAAATTTCTGGAATTTTCCCCATAC
>DMIY01000105.1 GCA_003457075.1 Desulfotomaculum sp.
GTTGTAAGTATAGGAAAAGCAAACAGTATGTCTCACAATAAGGCAAGGTTCCTTGCCGGAATAAGTAAAGTGACGATCACTCCGCCGGTTGGTGCACCGCTGGTTGATAATCAGCGGCGTAGTACAGGCATACATGATGATTTGTATGCAAGGGTACTGGTTCTGAGTGACGGAAAGCATAAGGCGGCGATTGTCTGCCTTGACCTCGAAGGTTTTGACCTCTCCTGGTCGGATCATGTCCGTGAAATGGTAAGGGCAAAGACGGGCATTGCAGTGACCCTGCTCAATAGCACCCATACGCATTCGGCGCCATTCCTCATGCCATGGAATCCCCTCAGGGATGAATGGTTCCAACAAGGTGAAGGGTTGCAGTGGAAAGAGAGATTGGCAGCAAAGATAGTGGATGCTGTTGCCCGGGCAAATGCAGGTATAACCGAGGTCGACCTGCGGGCAGGCCGTGCTCCGGTGCAGGTTGGAGCAAACCGCCGGCTGCCGACGGAGAACGGTATTGTGATGAAACCAAACCCCGATGGTGCAGTTGTCCCATGGGTGGATGTGCTACGCGTGGACGATGCGGCCGGGAACCCGGTTGCCATCCTGCTTAGCCATGCTGCGCACCCTGTTATTATACATGGTTCCAGCACGCTGATTAGTGCTGACTATCCCGGTTATGCCGTTAAAGAGGTGGAGCAGAAGTTCGGAGGGAATGTGATGGCCCTGTTTGCCCAGGGCTGTTGTGGAAATATCAACGGTGAACCTCTGCGTGGTGGTTTTGATGCAGCGGAGCGTGCAGGGGAGAAACTGGGAGCAGCGGTGGTACAGGCAGCTATTGAAAGTAAGAGGATTGGCAGAGGGGCGTTAAAGATGAGTTCATCTGTAATAGATTTGCCGTTTCAGGATTGGGACCTTGGGGAGTGCAGGCAGGCTTTGGCCGAAGCCGAAGAACGCCTGGCAAAGGCAGGGGATAATGTTTCCGTGCGCGATGAAGTGTTGAGGCTGCGGGACCTGGCCGCCAAAGCAGAACGCGGGGAGAGGCAGACGCTCCGGTTCGAGATGCAGATGCTGGCCATCGGCAAAGCGTGGTGCCTGTTGACTATGCCCCATGAAGTCTTTGCCGAATACCAGTTATGGGCAGATAAGGAATCGCCCTTTGCACAGACCATGGTTTTAGCTTACACGGGCGGGTGTGAGAGTTACGTTCCGACCGACAGGGACTTCCCGTTGGGAGGATACGAAGCAACTCAGCCTCCAGAAAAGGGCGCTGCTGCTCTTGGTTATCCCTACCGTGCAGCGCTCAAACCGGGCACCGAGGGACAGATAAAGTCGGAAATCCGGCGTCTTTTTCAAAAGACATTCAGGAAATAAATAAGATATCAGAAATGCCAAACCAAAGAGAAAAAATTATAAAACAGGTCAATATGAAAATATCAGCTTTTATTCTGTCATTGATTTTGTGCATGATATGTTCATGTAACGAAAGTGAGAAGAACGTTGACTTTTATGCCGGTGTTGCCCAGTCAGTCATTACACCTCCTGAAGGAACCTTTATGGTTGAACCGCGGGGGAAAACTTCTACCGGTACCCATGATGGCCTATTTGTAAAAGCCTTGACACTGGGAGATGGTAAAAACATGATAGTAATTGTTAGTTTTGACCTTTCAGGGTTGAATGAATTACAGGTCAACAACATTCGGAAAGCGGTATTTGATTCGACCGGGATAAAAGCTGAACAATTGATGTTGTCTTGTACACACTCACATAATACTCCCGCGTCATATCACATGCACCGTAAAAATGAATGGAACGAACAATGGGAAAAACAGATGATTGCTGTTGCAGTGGAAACAATAAAACATGCCGTCAATAACTTAGAAAAAGTATCAATAAGCCAGGGGACAGCCCCTGTACAAATTGGTTTTAACCGCCGTTTGAACGAGTCCAGCTATGCATCCATGGCCCCTAACCCGAATGGCCCGGTATTAAAGGAAACAGATGCGGTATTTATCAAAGATGATAAATCCGAAACCGCGGTCCTCTTTTCTTACGCGGCCCATCCTGTTTGTGTTCATTCCACAAGCACCGAATTTTCTGCAGATTATCCGGGTTATGCAGCAAAATATATTCAATCAAGATATCCCGGTTCAATACCTGTATTTCTTCAGGGTTGTGGCGGGAATGTCAATTCAACCCTTAGAGGTGGGCATGAAGCTGCAGAAAGTGATGGCAATAAATTAGGAGAAGCGGTAATAAAAAGTGCCGAAAGCTCAAAAACAATAATTCCCTCCCGAATTTTATATGGGCAACGTAACTTTTACCTGCCGTATCAGGATATTGATAAAGAAACTGCGGAATTAGTTATAAAGCGGATTGAAGAAAGTATGGACGTGATGAAGGAAAAAAATCCTGATTTTACGCCGGGCGTGGCCCATAAAGACATGCTCACATGGGCCCACAGGGTAAAAGACATGGCAGAAAATGGCGAGTTACAAAAAGGCTTGTCATTTCAGGCGCAGGCATTTGCGTTAGGGAAATCACTGGCCATTATTGCCTTCCCTGACGAGGTATTTGTTGATTACGCCTTATACATAAAGGAGCATTCTCCGTTTGAACAGACAATTGTACTGGGGTATACCAACGGGAAAAGGGGTTATATACCTTCGGCAGAAGCTTTTTATCTTGGCGGATATGAAGTTGTCAGGGCCCAGCAAGCTGTTAACCTGCCATATTTAACACCAGCATGTGATAAGATCATAAAAACGGAAAGTATGAAATTGTTAAATGAGCTTTGGGAAAAATGTTCTTACACTAAGTAGTTTATACTTTTCAATAACAGTTAATAAATTTAGAGCAGCTGATATGAAAAAGTTTTTCTATTATTTTTTGATTATTGTTGTCTTGACAGGTATAAATTCCTGTAAGACAAAAGAAGACAGGAATCAGTACATGACTGTTTTCAAAGCTGATACAGTAAGTAATTATCATGTACTGGAAAACCAGTTTCTGGTTGGCACACACCTGTGCCGGAAGCCTATGCCTGATATGGCAGAGCTTAAGCATGATATAGGGCTGGTGAAAAAGAACGGCTTCAACTACATCAAAATCCAGACCCATTGGGCGCTGGATGAGCCGAGTGAGGGAGTATATGATTTTTCTGACTATGAGGAGCTTATCAAATATGCCGAAAAGCTTGGCCTCCAGGTGTACGTGGGTTTGACATGCGAACAGGCGCCTGGCTGGCTCTGGGAAAAGTACCCGGATTGTCGGATGGTTGAAAGAAACGGGCTTCCGGTAAGTTTTGAAGCGCCATACACCATTCCTGCAGACGGGAAGCCGGGGCCTTGTTTTGACAGTCAGGGTGCACGGGATGCCATGACCAGGTATATCAAGGCGATGGTCAGTAAGCTGGGGAAATATAAAAATATCGGACTGTGGAATACATGGCAGGAGATTGCCTATTGGCGGGATGTCTGCTATTGCCCCAACACACAGGAACATTTCCGGGAATGGCTTAAGGCCCAATACGGTACACTTGATTCATTAAATAAAAACTGGTATACCGCCTATTCCGACTGGAAATCTATCAAACCGAATATGGGACCAGTTGTCGGGACAAGGCTGGACGTAGATTGGAAATATTTCATGGATCATATCCAGATTGCTCAGACATTGCAGGCAAGGGCACAGGCAATTCGTGAAGCAGACCCGTATAAACGCCCGGTATTTGCACATGTAGCCAGCCCTGTTATAGGTTCAGGGTCAACCTGGGTTTATTCCCGTTGTCAGGAATTTTGTGGCAGTTCATCTTATCCCTGCTCAGATCCATTTTATCCCTGGGATGACGGGGTCGGGGATGACCCCAAAGATAAATTCAGAAGCCTGTCACTTGAAACTATTGGTAACAGATGTGCCCTTGGTTTTGATTATATCCGTTGTTCAAACCCACTTGGCCACCCTGTCATTGCTGCCGAATTCCAGGGCGGCCCAAGGACAAACAGCTATGGCTTTACAAGGAACCGGTTCCCCGACGGGGAAGATATCCGGCGGTGGATGTTCACGGCGATAGGTTCAGGCGTAACCGGGATTTCGTTCTGGGTCACCAGGCTGGAGATCGTGTCGCAGGAAGCGAATGGTTTTGGGCTGCTGGACACACGGGGTGACAGCACTGAAAGGTTTTCAGAGGCAGGAAGGATAGCTAAAGCCCTGAACCGCTACCCCGGTTTGTTTGCCATGAATAACCGTGAACCGGGCAAGGTGGCTATTGTAGTCAATGAACAGAACTGGGATTTTTGTTCTTCTCTTCCACTATATTCCGAGCATTTGGGGTACAGTACAAGGGGGTGGTATAAATTATTGTTTGAAGCCGGGATCCCGGTCGATTTTATTGAGCTGTCGGCATTGGAGGATAAAGATATAAACAACTACAAGGTGGTCATCATGCCGGTACCGGTGTCCATTTCAGATGAATATGCACGGAAGCTGGAAAGTTATGTAAACAGCGGAGGCAATTTGATTTCGGAAGCCTGCCCGGGGCGTTTTACCGAAAACGGCATTTGCAGGCGGACCCTGATCCATCCGCTTTTTGAACAGGTTTTCGGTGTTGAAGAGGTAAACCTGGGGTACATCAGGGAACCTGGCAACGGGCACAGATGGACAGAAACCGAACGAAGCTGGGGTGGAATGCTGGATGCGGCGATGCTTGAAGGGACGGGCGATTTTAAGGGGCAGCGAATGCGAGCCAATGTATACCTTGAGAATTTGAGGGCCACAGTTGGGAAACCTATATTGAAGTACAATGATATAACTGTCGGGGCGGTAAATTCCTATGGTAAAGGGACGGCATGGATACTCGGCACTTTTGCAGGCCATAACGGGACGGCTTATCAGGATGAAGAGACAAGGGCCTTTATAAGAAAGATGCTTCAGCGGTGTGGTGTCTTCCCGCCGCACGAGGGGAAACTGGTTATAAGGAAGCGGTTGGGAGATAACAAACAGGCATGGGTTGTCACAAATCCAACCAATGGCATCGTTACTGAAAAGGTTAATTGTGAAGGATTCACATCGGTAAAAGATTTGCTGGATTTGCCTGTTCATCAATCGGGCAGCCAGGTTGAACTTACATTGAATAGCTGGGAGGTAAGGATACTCGTGCTGGAATGACCCGGTACAGAGACCAGCAAATCAAAAATATGGATTGAAGGAATATTATTTTTAACTTTTTAATGGTGATAAATTATGCCAATTTATGAAAACAGAAGGAATGCGGAGAATATCATTTCCCTTCCTGAAAATTTTACCGCACAGGTAATCATCGGGACAGACAGTACGCTTGATTTTATCGTAAGTACCCTGGAAAAACTGGACAGGCCGTCAGTGGTCTCCTTTGACGGGTGGTATGGCGTTGACTGGGAGGCTATCTTAAGTAACCTCACAGGGAAAGCAAAGACAAAAGGTTTGGATATCCGGACGTTGAATTTCGCCCAAGCTTTTAAACCCGGGGAGGAAATGGATGCTTACAAAAAAGAGTTTCTCACGGATGACCCAGGCTTTGGGAAAGTAAATTCAAAAGGGACACTGGATGACCTCCTCAGTAAAGCTTCCCTTGATGAAATAAAGCACGAGGCAGAAAAAGTTTTAAGTGGTACGGATCGTTGCATCCTGATCATTTACGGCCCTGGTTCCCAGGCCGACGAATTAAACCACCTGTACCGGGAAAAGTTCTACTTTGACAAAACTGCTGATCCGATGCTTTGGGATATGTGGACAGGGGAACTTGTCCCTTTCGGGTACCTGGGGCCAAAAAAAGACTATGGCTGGAAAGAATACTACTATTGCGATTTTTATCTTTTAAACAGGCAAAAAAACAGGGCGCTTCCCCGGGCAGATTACTATGTGGAAGCAATTAATCCTGAAGAGCTGAAAATATTGCCGGTCCCGGTATTGGAAGCCATGGTCACGGAGTTATCAAAGCAACCCGTCAAGCAAATAAAAACGTATTCGCCAGGCCCGTGGGGGGCATACCGGTTTAAAGACCTCTGGGATATCCCCGGATTGGAGATCAATGCCTGGAACCGGCTGGCAGGGGCTGATCTGAGTATCCTGGTACAGGTTGCCCCCGGAAAAGTAATTAATATGCCCACGACAAATTTACTAATATACAAAGGCGCTGATGTGGTGGGGGAATATGTCCACGCCAACATGCCGGGCCTGATCCCTTTGGAAGTCTGGCTGGATGACGGTTATTTCCCGGAGCCCCAACCGGCGGAAAGGACCAGCATGCCCATTCACAACCACCCGGGCACCCAATATGTCAAAGACCACTTTAATGAACCCCTGGGCCGGTATGAAACCTACTACATTATCGAAGCTTATGAAGGGGCAAATACCTGGATGGGGTTTAAGGAAGGTGCAGACCTCGAACTATGGGAAACCAAAATCAGGGAATCGTGGAGGGCCAAAACACCCATCCCGGACTGGAAGGATTTTATAGCCAACTGGAAAACAAATGTGGGTGACCTGTTCCTGATCCCGCCCGGTACAACCCATGGCCATGGAGGGAACCAGATGGTGCTGGAGATGGACACCTGCCCAAGCGTTTGCGGGTGCGAGTATTCTTTCTTTGGGTATGATTTTATGAGGCCTACCTGGGACGATAACAAGAAAAGCATGACTGGAAAGCCAATGAACATGCATCTGGAGCATTATATAGATAATGAGAAATGGTGCCGTGAAGGGTGGGTTGAAAAGAACCTCAGGGCGAAACCGGAGATCATTAAATGGACGAAAGAATACTTTATTGACCGGTATTCGACCTATGGCCCGATGCCTTTCGAGATTGAACGGGTCCATTTTGACAAACGCGGGGAATACGCGACAAACAACCAGTCGGTCCATGCCGTCACGTTGTCGGTAGGGAAAAGGATATTGATCCGGTCAAAGGAAAATCCGGCTTACAACACGGAAATTGAAAAATTCCAAACGGCCCTGGTACCGGCGTCCATGGGCAACTATGAACTGGTCAACCTGTCGGAG
>DMIY01000170.1 GCA_003457075.1 Desulfotomaculum sp.
CTATAGCACATACTGCAGTAAGCAATTGGACAGGGGTAACAGCAATGGACTGACCAATGCACATGGTAGCTAAATCCAGATCAATGGTTTTCTCCTGCGGCTTAAGCACACCCGTTTCTTCCCCGGGCAAGTCAATGCCTGTAGGAGAGCCAAAGCCAAAGCCCCTTAAATACTTGTACAAACGCTCTTTTCCCAGTTTCCTGCCTACCTGCATAAAAACTACATTGCAGGAATTTTCCACTGCCTGGGCAAAGGTTTGATGCCCGTGACCTTCCCTTTTCCAGCAATTAATCCGGCGGCCATTAACCTTTATAAAGCCGGGATCGTAAAAACCATCTGACTCTTTTACCGCTCCCTCTTCCAGAGCAGCAGCAGCCACAAACATTTTCAAGGTGGAACCCGGTTCATAATTGTATAAAGTAGCCGTGTTTCCTTCCCATACCTTTTGTGAAACCGTGTTCCAACGCTCCGGATCAAAGGTGGGACGGCTGCCCATGGCTAGAACCTCACCCGTTTCAGGCTCCATTACCAGAATCGTCGCCTGAGCCGGCTGATAAGTTGACATCAACCGGTCCAATTCCCGTTCAACAAAATATTGGATTGTCTGGTCAATGGTCAATATCAGGCTGTGACCGGGACGGGAAGGATAAACCCGCTTTACAGCCTGCGGAACAGGCTGCCCCGTAGCATCGCTTTCTACTGCCAGCCAGCCCGGTATACCCCGTAACTCCGAATCATAATTTCTTTCGAGGCCTGTTAACCCCTGACTATCATCGCCTACAAAACCCAACACGTGAGCAGCCATATTCCCCTGCTTATACTCACGTTTGCTTCCTTCTATCAAGCCAACCCCTTCCAGGTCAAGCTTTTTCAAACGTTCTGCGGTCTCCAAATCAACCTTGTGCTTTACCCAAACAAAAGACTTCTCCGTGCTAATCTTCCGGTAAACTGAAGCCGGCTCCATTTCTAAAAGCGGGGCAATTCTATCTGCCAGTGCCCGCAGTTCTTTTGTTTTACCAGGCTGAACATAGACCGAGAAGGCAGGAATACTGGTTACCATTTCATTACGGTGGCAATCATAAATGTTCCCGCGGTGAGGCTGCAAAACGACATTCTGGGTGCGGAATTCTTCTGCCTGCCGACGTAACTCACCACCCCAAACTATCTGTATCCAAAAAAGGCGGAACAATAAAAATAACAGGGCCGCCGTTACCGCAAGAGAAACAATAATAACTCTTTTTGGAGTAAGCACAGTTTTTCCGGTAACCATTTATCTGCAACCCCCATAGTTGGCTAAACTAAATTCAACCACAAAAGAACATTCAAGAACATAAATACCAGCGATCAACTACAACTGATGGTTGATTTTATCGCTGCACCATGATTTAAAATATTTTTTATTCCTTTTTAGAAAATATTTACGTGGGCTATTCCAGGTGGCTGCGGTCATTAAACAGAGCCAGAACACCGCTATCTGACGAGCTAAAATCAATTATATTCAAACAGGCGTTATCCAGGCGAAGGCGCCAGTACTGATTAAGATCCATGCCCAACATTGTAGCAATAATGATTCGAATAGGCCCACCATGAGAAACCACAACAACTTCCTGCCCGTCCAAATGATGTTCTAAAATCCACCGGACGGCGCCATTAACCCGCAAAGCCAGTTCGGCCAGTGTTTCCCCCTCCGGTACAGGGATATCCCTGGGATTATTCCACCACCTCTGCGCCAGTTCTGTAAATCGTTCTTTGATTTCTTTAAAAGTAAGGCCTTCCCAACTGCCAAAATTTACTTCTCTTAGTGCCGGAACCGGTTTCACAGCCAGACCGTGAGGCACGGCCACAATCTCAGCCGTTTCTATGGCCCGCGTTAAGTCACTGGCATAAAAGGCAGTAAACTTCCGGTTATTTAACCGCCTGGCCAAAGACCCTGCCTGCTCTATTCCTCGCTGCGAAAGAGGCACATCAGTATGCCCCTGAAATTTAAGCCCCGCATTCCAGGCAGTTTCACCATGTCTTACCAAATAAAGCCGGCAACCCAATTAAAAATCCCCCTATCGAAATAGCTGCTGATCCTTCTTTGAATTTCAGCGCACTGCCTCTTTTACTAACTCTTTAACCCGCTGAACCAGTTCCGCAATCAAATGGGGAAGTGGCTCAGAACGCATACCAACCAGTTCAAACACACCGCGACCTAAAGGCAGAAGGATTTTACGCGCCGGACTGGCAGCCAGAGCTTCGGCCACCGCCGGAGTTAACTCGCCAAGCATGGTATGAGGAATTAAAACACTTACCGATCCAACAATCAGATCTACCCGCTGCGCGTTATAAACTATATCGCTTTCCCCCGTCGCCCCTTCGTTAGCCCCGGTCCGCAGCATCACCGAGGTAGCCAGAGCGTTTGTCCCCAGGGCAAGAATCTCTACCTCTTCAGGCAATTCCCGACGCATCTTTTCCACAATATGCTTGCCAATACCGCCGCCCTGCCCATCCACTACTGCAATTCTCATTTTAACCGCCCCAAGTTATTATTATATCATAAAGAAAAAGGAAAAAAGATCTCTTTAAGATCTTTTCAGACTCAAAAAAATCGGTTTATCTTTCCAACCGCTATAATTTCAATCCCATGTTAAACCTCAGCGGGTTTTGAATTTTTCCGCCGCCGGCGCTCACCAGGCAGCTTACTCCAATACGTAAACCTTCACCCGGCGCACGCCCCAACGACTGGCCTGCGCTGCAGTTTCCAAAAAAACATCAACACGGTTGCCTACTATGGCACTACCTCGATCTAAAGCAGTCGCATAACCATAACCCTCAATATACAAACGGCTGCCCATGGGTATCACACGCGGGTCTACTGCCACCGCGCCAAAACGCGGCGGCACTCCCGAGGCGGTATTACGCCCCGTATAAGTATACGCCGTGGCAACCATATCCAGAGCACGACTAAAGCGAACATCATAACCACCACGAGACACCTGCCTCAATGTACCTACCCTAACCACACGCTCTACAGCAGCCCTTACCACGTTGCGTTCCACCAAGCGACGTTCAACCTCCCGCCCGTCGTGGCAGGTTATCTGCCAGCGTTGCTTTTCAAGCCCATTTTTGCCGGCTTGAATAACTCGCATCAACCCATTGGCCAGATGAGGATCTGCTTCCCTACGGATTAAGGAGGGAATCGGCACTTCTTCTATCTCTTCCTTTACGCACACACGAACAACTTTAATCTTTACCCCTTTTTTTACCGGTGTACCCGGTGCGGGCTCCACCAGGTCCTCCGGAACCAGGGGAATCTTCTGTTCTTTTAAGACTTCCCCCACCGTGCGCCGGCAACTAAAGACTTGGTCAGTACGTCCATCCACCGTCACAGTAAGTTGAACAGCGTGATTAACCACTACCCTCATGTTTTCCCTTAACTTCGTCGATAATGCCGGTGTTACTTCGTCTTGCGGCATTAAGATGATTCCTTGTAATTTTAATAAATCACTTACTGAACGGCTGTAACTCTGCACCTGTATCTCTTTACCATCCACCTGCAAAATAATTGTCTTGTTAGCCCAAGCATAACCGGCCAAAGCCAAAATACCAAGTATAAGGATAATTATCATCCCTAACCGGGTCACCAGCAAGCGCAACAAGCTTCTATAATCCCAACCGGGAGACGGCTTACGGTCCCCAGGCCGGCCCAGAGTAAACCATTGCATAAATAACACCTCTTTAAATGAGATTCTACATAAGCGGGTGGTTTTCCTGCCTCAAAAAGGAGAAAATCATGTCGAAGCATCCGATCAAGTTGTTGCCATTTTTTACACAATGGTAAGTTGGCGGTAAGCACGCTCTATTATTCTATGCGTAAGACCTCTTCCCGGAGACCAAACTTTATCTGATTTCCATTCATGGTTATTCTGACGGACATGGGTGGTTAGCTGGCATTTCCAAAGACCCTTGGAATCATCAAAGGACAGGTGACTGGTTAGAACCTTTGGCTT
>DMIY01000132.1 GCA_003457075.1 Desulfotomaculum sp.
CTGAAAGTGTCATCTTCCCAGTAAGTGAGTGCTTCGGTGGCAGTGACAAAAGCCAGGTTATTGCCGCGAAATGTGCCGTTGTGCTCCCCCGGCGCCCAGATATCAAATTCCGGATCGATCAGGGTCAGTGCCAGGGGGAGGCCACAGCCGCTGATTGATTTTGACAGGCAAACGATATCCGGCTTGATTCCTGCAGGTTCAAAGCTGAAAAAGGGGCCCGTACGCCCGCAGCCAGCCTGGATGTCATCAACAATGAGCAGAATACCCCTGGTACGGCAGATTTTTTCTACTTTTTTGAGCCAGTCGAAGCTGGCTACATTAATGCCCCCTTCTCCCTGAACAGTCTCAAGGATAATGGCGGCGGGGAGAGAAACTCCACTACCGTTATTCTCAAGAAAACGCTCAATATAGTTTGCTGTATCAACACCTTCCCCTAAATAATTATCAAAAGGCATGAAAACAGTGTGACTTAAGGATAGTCCGGCGCCCTGCCGCTTAAACGCATTGCCAGTAACCGACAGAGAGCCAAGGGTCATGCCATGAAAGGCATTGGTAAAGCTGATCACGGACTCGCGACCAGTCACCTTGTGGGCCAGTTTCAACGCGCTTTCTACCGCATTAGTACCCGTCGGACCGGGGAACATGACCTTATAGTTCAGCTTTCGCGGCTTCAGAATAACCTCGTGAAAGCGTTTTAAAAACTTTTCCTTTGCCCCGGTTGCCATATCAAGACCATGCATAATACCATCACCGGCTATGTACTCGAGCATCTTTTCCTTCATTCCTGGGTTATTATGCCCGTAATTCAATGCTCCTGCACCGGCGAAAAAGTCAATAAACTCCCGCCCCCTGGTGTCCCAAAGCTTATAACCTTTGGCCTTCGTGAAAACGGTGGGGAAACTCCGGCAGTAACTGCGCACCTGCGATTCCAATTCATCAAATACTTTCATCGGCGAATCTTTAAACATTCAAATCTCCTCCTTTTCTTTTCTGATAGGTCCTATCCGGTACATTAATTCCGCCTCGTGTCTGCCTTCAGGGAATAAATCTGCAGGAAAGCACTCTGCCACTTCACACCGGGCGCCAATATCCCGGGCCAGCCTACGGAACAAAGACTGCGAGGGTTCATTTGACGGAGTGACCGTGGTTTCCAGAAAACGCACTCCGGCGCAGGTTTTCCTTTTGAGTATTTCTTTGAGCATCGCCGTTCCCAACCCTTTTCCGCGTTGCTTTTCTGCAACCACCACTTGCCACACAAAGATCGTCTCCGGATATTGCGGGAGCCGAAAGGCAGAAACAAAACCGGCGATTTCGCCGCCGCACCTGGCTACAACACATGAATCAGGGAAGTATTTGCACAAAATCAGATAACAATAAGTAGAATTCAAGTCAAGGACACCGGTGTCCCTGATCAGTTCCCAGATCCGTGCCCCATCCTCTGCACGCGGCTTGACAAATTGGATCTTCCCATCAATCATTTCTTCCCCCCTTTTAAAAAACATAAAAGGTGCTCACTATCTGACAACTTATTATATATTACTAAGTTGTTAATGACAAATAGCAAGAAGGCCTTTCCCTCCTGAAATATTACCAAAAAACTGAACTATCCTGATTTATCTCTGGATAAATGCCGATTATTGCCGCATCATCCAGCCCGTCTGCCTGGCAATAATCTCCAGAGCAATAGATAATATTACTCAGATAATGCCTGAATATGGTTATTGTTGAGATCGTGATTCAGGTAAATGCTTAAAGCAATTCCTTTTCAATAACAGGTTCTGTGGACGATAAAGTTTACATAAAAAAGGGCAAAAATGTAGTTGCGTAAAGACACGAACTATAGTATAATAGAGACAACTTATTAAATGGAAGGAGGTTGGCTTGTGTGGAAGAACAAAAGGACATTGTTGTCCAGCAAGAACAAACTGGTCTTGGCTCTATTAAAATCGCCGATGAAGTAGTAAGAATCATAGCCGGTCAGGCTGCCAGCGAAGTGCCCGGAGTAGCCGGGATGAGTGGGGGAATAGCTGGTGGCCTGGCGGAAAGATTGGGACGAAAGAACCTTTCCAAGGGCATCAAGGTAGAGGTAGGAGAAAAGGAAACAGCAGTAGATATTTTTATGATCGTGGAGTACGGAAAACGAATCCCTGAAGTAGCTTATCAAATCCAGCAAAAAGTCAAATCAGCCGTTGAAGAAATGACTGGTTTAAGCGTAAAAGAGGTCACTATCAATGTTCAGGGAGTATCTCTTGACGACACAGAAGAAAAAAGGGAAATTTGAGGCTTTTAATACCCCAAATCAAATAGGAGGAAGGCTTTCTTCCTCCTATTTCTTGCTCATTTCTTCTCCGCATTCTTCCATTTTTTCTTTTCCTTCCTTGATGGAAACCTCGTCCAGCCTGTTTTTTAATTCTCTTATTTCCCCCTCCAGTTGGCGGACATACATAAATTTCTTAAATTGCCACCAGATACCTAAGAATATTACAACCAATGCGCCGATTGCCGTTGAAGCCAGGATAACAAGCACTTTGGAAATTTCTTGAAACCGCCAGACTAAAAAGTTAATACCTATACTTTCGGGATTCTGGAGAGCAAAAACGGTCACCAAAAGGGCAAAAATCAGAGCCGAAACAAAATAAACCTGGGCCTTATTCATCAAGAGTCACTCCTTTCCCAATTCAAGACAGGGCACTTTCCAGGTCAGAGTCAGCTACAAACAAAACGCTGCCCGGAACCAGGTGCATCAACTGAAACATCTGGCTGTATGGATCAGGCATCCCAAGAATCGTGACATATAAAGCCAGCTTAAGAATAAACTAAACTAAGGTGGCTAACTTTGTCAAGAC
>DMIY01000193.1 GCA_003457075.1 Desulfotomaculum sp.
GCCAGGTCGGCAATGGTACGGGCAACTTTTAAAATCCGGTCGTGGGCACGGGCGCTTAAATTCAACTGACCGAAAGCGGCCCTCAAAAGGGTCCTTGCTTCCCTGGTCAGACGGCAAAACTTGCGCACCTGAGCCGGCAGCATTTGAGCATTGCACTTCACAGAGTCCGCTACGAATCTCTCCTGCTGGTGTTGTCTGGCTTTTTCCACTCGCTGTTTGATTAAGGAAGAAGGTTCTCCTGCTTTCTGTTCTGCCAGTTCCATGTAATCCAGGCGCGGCACCTCCAGGTGAATATCTATACGGTCGAGCAAAGGACCTGAAATACGGTGGACATACCGCTGGATTTGATATGGCGTGCACGTGCATTCGCGGGCTATGTCTCCGTAAAACCCGCACGGACATGGGTTCATGGCGCTTACCAGCATCATCCGGGCGGGGAAAGAGACTACTCCATTAACACGTGAAATTGTGATCACACCATCCTCCAGGGGCTGGCGCAGTGACTCCAAAACGTCCTTGGGAAATTCAGGTAGTTCGTCGAGAAACAAAACGCCGTGGTGAGCCAGGCTGATCTCTCCCGGGCGGGGAAACCGCCCGCCGCCCACCATCCCCGCGGCTGAGGCGCTGTGGTGGGGCGCCCGGAAAGGACGTTCCACCACCAGGGGTTTGCCGGGTTTGATCAAACCGGCCAACCTGTATATTTTAGTTGTTTCCAGTGCCTCTTCAAAAGACAGGTCGGGCAGTATGCCGGGCAACCGGCGGGCCAGCATGGTCTTTCCCGAACCAGGGCTGCCGAGCATAAGTACATTGTGACCACCGGCTGCAGCTACTTCCAGCGCCCTGCGGGCCGCTGCCTGACCGCGTACATCGGCCATATCCGGTACTGCCTCTTCGTTAACATCGATCAGGGAGTGAATATCTACCTTGCAGGGAAGGATTTCTTCTTCCCTGCGCAGGAAACGGCTCAGTTGCTCCAGACTGTCGATCGGGTATACGGATACGTCTTGTGCTAAAGCAGCTTCCGGGGCGTTTTCCCGGGGTACCATTATTTCTGTAAAACTCCGGGCACGGGCCGCCAGCGTGTTTGGCAACACTCCTGTCACCCCGCGCAGGGTACCGTTTAAGGATAGTTCTCCAATTAAAACGTAACTGGCCAGCGCATCTGCATCCATCTGGCCGGTGGCAGCCAGAATGCCGGCTGCAATAGGGAGGTCATATAGAGGCCCTTCCTTACGGATGTCGGCAGGGGCGAGGTTAACGGTGATCCGCTGCAGGGGATATTGGAAGCCGGAATTTTTAATGGCTGCCCTGACCCGGTCCCGCGCTTCCTTTACGGCAGGATCGGGTAACCCCACCAGGTCGAAACAGGGAAGGCCGTTTGATACATCAACCTCTACTTGAACCATCTGACCTTCAAGACCATGCAGGGCGGTGCTCTTTACAATGGCTAACACCGGCGACTCTCCTCGATGAAAATGTCATGTTGTTTTTTGCAATTTTATTTCAATTATATACTTGCTTTGTTATTATGGAAAGGAGTTCCCGTGAAAGTTCCCGTAAATTTTTATATTAGTTGATACGCTTTCCTGGCTTTCCCCCGGCTGGACCTGTTTTTTGAGTGTCTCATTTGTATAAAATTCTTCGTTAAAAAATTTTCCCTATAAGGTTTCTCATTTGCCATTTATTGATATTTTCCTGCTTATTATCCTGAGAAAATACAAATTTTCGACTCATTTCCTGTTTCTACTGAGAATATAATTAAGCGGCAGTTGACATTAATTTGCGTATTCTATATGATAGTTAGCGGAAATCAATTGAGGATTTGACACGTCGTTAATTGAGGTGATTAAGTGGAGTTTTCGCTTTATAATCTGGCTGATCCATTGAGGAATACTATCTTTTTTCTCTCGCTATTCTCTCTCCCCAGGCAAATACTGGGAGCCAGCAGTACCCATGTGTTCTGTAACCAACAGGGAAGAATAATCCTCCGCAACGATGGGCATGAGCGTAAGGCCCGGTTAGTTAATCAGTTTAGTAACGAACTGGATAAGGGTGTTATCTGGGCAGACAAGGGATGGCGGAGTATGACCCATCACTATGACCCGGAAACGGGCCGGGGTATCTGGCTGTGGGCTGATGCTGCTCAAAAGTGTGCCGCGTATTTTAAAAAGGCCTTCAGTTTGTGGCAGCACGGGAAGCATGCCGGGGCCATGTTTTTGGTGGGGGCTGCTGCCCACTTAGTGCAGGATGCCTGCGTTCCACATCATGCGTCCTGTCGAATGGGCAACGGGCACTTAGCGTATGAAAATTGGGTGGAAAAAAACAAACACCAGTACAAAGTTCAAGCAGGGGGACTGTATGATCAAGGCGATACCCCCCCCCAGGAATGGATAATCACTAACGCCAGGCTGGCCGGAAAACATTACAGCCGCATACAGGTACCTGGTAACAACGATCATTACCATCAGGTCACCTCAGTCTTGCTCCCGCTTGCCCAGCGCTCCACTGCCGGGTTTTTTAACTTTTGCTCTACCCGGTTTCTCCATGAAAGTCCCTTGCATTTCTAACTTAATCTGGTTACAATGGTAAAAGCTAAAACAACAACCTCGACACAGGGGGTTTTTATTTTGAAAAGAGTAGTTAGCGTTAGCCTGGGTTCTTCTAAGAGAGATCACCGGGTGCAGGTGGAATTACTAGGAGAACAATTTGAAATCAGCCGGGTGGGGACTGACGGCGACCTGAATAAAGCAATCCGGGTTTTGCAGGAACTGGACGGTAAAGTTGATGCCATTGGTCTTGGAGGTATCGACGTTTATCTTTATGCAGGCAAGACCCGTTACGCTGTGCGAGATGGGTTAAAGCTGATGAAAGCTGTGCAGCGCACTCCGGTGGTGGACGGCAGCGGATTAAAGAATACCCTGGAGCGCCAGACAATATACTACCTGCGTGAAAATACCGGACTTTTGCCGCCGGGGACTCCGGTGCTTATGGTAAGCGCAGTTGACCGCTTCGGTATGGCCGAAGCGCTGGTCGAGATAGGCTGCGATGTCACCTTTGGCGACCTGATATTTTCTATCGGTATTTCTTACCCCATCCGGACCCTGTCCAAACTGGAGAAGATTGCTCGTAAAATTCTGCCGGTTATAGCCAAACTGCCTTTTCATATGATTTATCCCACTGGGGGAAAGCAGGAAATCCAGGACGAGAAAAAAGTAAAGAAGTTCAGCCACTACTACCAGCAGGCACGGGTAATTGCCGGCGACTATCACCTGGTAAAACGTTATATGCCATCTCTTACCGGGCAAACCATCCTCACCAATACTACCACGGCAAAAGACGTGGAGTTTTTAAAAGAAAAAGGCGCCGGTTACCTGATAACCACAACTCCGGAGTTCGAGGGCCGCTCTTTTGGCACAAACGTCATCGAGGGGGTGCTGGTTGCCTTGCTGCAAAAGCCATGGGAACAGATTGAACCGGGCGAATACCTTGAGCTTCTTGACCGCCTGGATTTTCGCCCGCGGATAACACCTTTGAATTTAACCACAGAACAGTTATAAGGTGCTCAAATGGTATTTTGAGACAATAGGAAATCAGGTTCAAATCCTGTCGCGCTGAAAAAGAAGATGATCTTGACGCGATAAATGAGGTTAACCTCCAGGCATTTGAATGGAAAAATGAAAAAAGACTGGTTGAGAAATTTAGAAAATCTGCAATCATTATAAGCAGGAGGTTTTTATGCGTATAGGTCGTTTTCGTTACAAGAATCAAATTCTCTACGGTATAGTGGAAGACAACCGGGTTTTGCCGGTGATGGATCCTTTTGAATCTTTGGAACCAGTACACGGACAATCACTTAACTTGGAGGAACTTGAACTTTTGGCGCCCTGCCAGCCAAGCAAGGCAGTTTGCCTGGGGCTTAACTACCGGGATCATGCAGAGGAATTTAAGCTACCCTTGCCTGATGAACCACTAATTTTTTTGAAACCCTCCACATCTGTAATAGGTCCGTTTGTACCCATTATTTATCCACCCTGGAGCCATCGGGTGGATTACGAAGCTGAATTGGCTGTAGTGATTAAAAAAAAGGCACACAACGTGCAGGAAAAAGAGGCAAACGATTATACCCTTGGCTATACCTGCGCAAACGACATCACCGCCCGGGACCTGCAGGGTAAAGATAAACAGTGGACAAGAGCCAAGTCGTTTGATACTTTTTGCCCCCTGGGACCGTATATCGAAACCGATCTCAACCCGGACGACCAGGAAAT
>DMIY01000129.1 GCA_003457075.1 Desulfotomaculum sp.
GCCCCACACGGGCTGAGGCAGGCGACGTGGCCAACGCGATTTTAGACGGCACTGATGCCCTTATGCTTTCCGGCGAAACGGCTGTTGGCCATTTCCCGGTAAAAGCAGTAGAAACCATGGTCCGGATTGCCGCAAAAATGGAAACTGCCCTGCCTTATGATGAAATCCTGGAACGCAAGGGAAAAAAACTGGCCCGCACGGTGACTGACGCTATAAGTCATGCTACGTGTACCACAGCGCGTGATTTGGGAACTGCGGCGATCATTACCTCAACTCAAACCGGCCATACTGCCAAGATGGTTAGCAAATACCGGCCGCAGGCTCCGATCATTGCCGTTACTCCGCAGGCCGGGGTTTTGCGTAAACTTGCCTTAATCTGGGGAGTACAGCCTTTATTGATTGCCCCTATCGAAGATACCGACGACATGATCAATTCGGCTATTGAAATATCACTTGTCTCAGGCCTGATTAAACCGGGTGACCTGGTTGTGATTACTGCCGGAGTGCCGGCGGGGATTCATGGGACTACTAATTTGTTAAAAGTCCATCTGGTGGGCGACATTCTGGCCCGGGGTACCGGTATTGGCCAGTGCGCCGTGACGGGGCGGGTGAGGATTTGCCGCACCGCACGGGAAGCGGTGGAAAAGATTCAACCGGGCGACATCATGGTAGTCCGGAACACAGACCGGGATTATGTGCCGGCTATTGAAAAGTGTGCTGCTTTGATCACCGAGGCGGGGGGGTTCACCTCCCACGGAGCCATCGTTGGCCTGGAATTCGGCATCCCGGTAGTAACCGGAATAGATGCGGCCAGGTCAATCTTTAATGACGGGGAAACCGTAACTGTGGACGGACAGCGGGGCTTGATTTACAGGGGTGTGGCCCGGGCTTTATAAGCCACAGGAAATGCCAGTGAGGTAATCCTTGAATACTTTTCAAACCCTACGCGGAAAGAGCAAAGGGAGAAACCGTGTTGCTTTTTAGTTATATTCGTTTTACAACCCGGATTTGGCCGCTCCATTACTACTTCGACGGCCGCACTTACATCTAAAGCGCTAATCATCTTTGACGATCCTCTCTGCTCAGAGGTACCGGGTCCGGAATATCAGTATCATGTTTAAATTCTGTTTCCTCAATAATTCGATCAAGAAGTTTTTTGCGGCTGTCAACAGTTTTATATCATGCCTGCAAAGTGCATGCAATGTTTTTTAACCGGACAAATGTCCTAATACTACAGCGTAGTATTACTTGTTTAGTTATGCCCGCGACAACTGATAATATTGATATTAGCCCCTTCAATAGAATAAATCAATCTGTGTTTATCCATTATACGCCTGCTCCAAAAACCGGACAACTCATGTTTTAAAGCCTCCGGCTTGCCAATACCTTTATTACCGTTGCGTTCAATATCTTTAATTAGCTCATTAATTCTTTTTAAGATTTGCTTGTTCTCCGTTTGCCAATATAAATACTCGTTCCATGCAGTTTTGGTGAAAACTTTATTCATCAGCCACCAGTTCCGCTTTTATTATTTTTCCGGCTTCTAGCTCTTCCATTGAGCGCAAGAGCTTATTATAGTATTTAGGGTTACTCCTCACATATAAGTTTTCCATAAGATTATTATATTCGGCCTCTGACATCAGAACGACATTGCCGCCGCTTTTCCTTGTAACAACAATAACCTCAAAATCCTGATTGGCAACATCACAGTATTCTTTCAGTTTTTCTCTTAAGGTTGAATAGTTCACCGCCAACATGCAAACACCCCCTCGTACAATATATTGTACAGCAAGCAGAAACTATATTCAAGTATTATTTATTCCTCTGCTTATTAACAGTTTGGTAACGGCACGTTTCTGGCAAATTTTACAGAAGAGAGCGCGATCAACGGTAAGCACTCCCTGGATGGCGTTACCCAGCCATCGAACGGGGGAAAAGTGAGAGAGAATATAAATCACTTGCCCCCCAAATGATAACCATATGCCCATAATAAATGGTGTCATGAAGCTGTGAGTCTTTCCTGTCATTATCATAATTACCTTTCTCCATCCTCTGTTTTACTACACTAATTCGGAGGGGGTAGGTGTCTCATTAATTATGACACAGAGGGCTCAAAGAACTTTATAAAATATTTGATGCGTCAGCACTGTGACGTATAAAGTTTTATTGACTTTTAGGTTTTATTACATTACACTAGAAAAGTGTACTATTTTAACAGTGAAAAGGTGGGACAGGAAAGGGATGCTGTCCCTGTTTTTCTTTGTTTTGCTTGTTTACCGGAGGTGTAATGATTTATTTCTGCAAGAATAGTAGAAGCGTATATTGGTGAATATGCCAGCGGCAAAAGTGAAGTAGCGATTAACCGGGCACTGGAGTTGACCCGAAGAGGCCGCCGGGTAACGCTGGTTGATCTGGATCTTGTAGAGCCGTGTTATACTTTACGGCCGTTAAAAAAGAAACTTTCTGCCGAAGGCCTCCGGGTGCTTGCCTGGGAAACCAGAGAACTCAGCGGCCTGGGAGAGACGGGTAATGTTTTGCGGCCGGAAAACCGGTGGGCTTTAAAACATCCGGGAGACGTTATTCTTGATGTCGGTTATGGAGTAGAAGGGGCTAAGACCCTGAACCTGCTGGAGGGGGCCAGGGCCGATCCTGATTTAAAAGTGTTGTTAGTGGTTAACATAGCCAGGCCTATGACTTCTTCAGTGGAAGAAATAATTGACTATGTGAAACAGGTGGGCAGGGTAGACGGGTTGATCAACAATACCCACTTAGGGAGTGAGACCACGGTGGAGGTTGTCCAAAAAGGGGCCGGGGTAGTTGCCGAAGCCGCCTGCCGGCTCGGCCTTCCAGTGGTTGCTACTACCGCTTTGAAGGATCTGGCTGGGGAAATTGATTCTCAAAACGGAACTGGTCACCCTGTCCGGCAGATAGTCCGGTATATGCCGGAGGCTTTTTGGTAAAGGGGGTATTTTGCGGAAGTTGAATAGTTGTTTTCGGCAAATTCGTAAATGCAAATGAATGGCTGGATACTTTTTTGGGGAAAGAGAGGAGAGTCAGGAATGCAGGGTTTTTCGCAAAAGGACAGGCCTGTTAAGGAAGAAAAAAGAGTGTTCATGACAGGCAACGAAGTGATAGCGTGGGCTGCTCTGGTTGCTAAGGCCGAGATTATGTTTGGTTATCCGATCACGCCGCAGAATGAAATCATGCACTACTGGACGCGGCTGGCGCCGAAGTACGGGCGTGAATTCCTGCAAACGGAGGATGAGTTGTCGGCTGGTTTTACTACGCTGGGCGGTGTGCTGGCAGGGCGCAAATCGTTTACTGCCACTGCAGGTCCGGGTAACATATTGATGCAAGAACCCTTGTCGATGGCTGAAGCCATGCGTTTGCCCTCAGTAGTGGTGGTTATGCAAAGAGGGGGTCCATCCTCGGGTACGGTAATCTATTCCCAACAGGAAGTAACCCTGACCACTTTGGGCGGCAATGGTGAGGGGACGCGAATAGTTTACTCCACTATCAATCACCAGGAGCTTTTTGATTATACCATTAAGGCTTTTAACACGGCGTGGAAATACCGGTTTCCTACTTTTGTGCTGGGCGACGGATACCAGTCTAAAATGAGGGAATCTCTTACTATTTATGATCCTGAACAACGGGGAATTGAATTGATCGATCCCGAACCGTACCTTGGCAAGACCGGTACGCCGGGGATAGACCGGCCGGCTGTTTACCTGGCTAATATTTACAGCATGGAGGAAGAGTTATATGAGGTTGTGGAGGGGTTTGTTCATGAATATGAAAGAATAATTCCCCAGGTGGCAGAGCATGAGGCTGAATACACAGATAAGGCAGACCTGGTGATCATTGCCCATGGTGTGGTAGCAAGGGCTGCCCGGCTGGCTGCAAGGGAGTTGCAGAAAGAAGGTTTCAAGGTTGGCTACTTTCGTCCAATTACGATACGTCCTCTACCTGTCAAAGAACTTCAGGAAGTGGCCGGCCGGACAGGGAAATTCTTAATGGTGGAGTCGGCTCACGGACAGTTGGCTCGTCTTGTCAAAGAAGTTCTTTATGGCTATACGGCCAGCATGTTTAACCTTTTTAAACACGGCATGGGTATTACGCCGGAGGAAATAAAAGAAAAAGCAAAGGAAATTTTAAGCTAAAGGAGGTTGGCATAATGTCAGTGCAACTTGCCATGCCCAAAAGCTGGAACAAGGAGACAAAACCTCATAAATTCTGTCCCGGCTGCGGTCACGGGCTGGTGTTGAAAGCTTTGGGTCAGGCTGTTGATGACCTGGACATTCAAGGACGGGCAATTTTTGGATGTGATATAGGATGTTCTCTGTTGGCAGTGAACTTTTTTAATCTTGATACCACGCAGACCCACCATGGCCGGACGACACCTGTAATTGTGGGTATTAAACGTGCCCGGCCGGAGTTGGTCTGCATTGCTTATATGGGTGACGGCGGGGGCTATGCCATAGGTTCGCAACACCTGGTGAATGCTGCTGCCCGAAACGAGAAAATCACTGTTGTTCTGGTGAACAATACGCAATACGGGATGACGGGGGGGCAGATGGCTCCTACTACTATGCCGGGGCAAAAGACCGAGACATCTCCCTACGGGCGCGACCCGGAAAAAACGGGTTTTCCTTTTCAAGGCCCGGAGATGGTGGCGGCGATCAGCAGGGAAGGCGCCTACGTGGCCAGGGGCACAGTGGCTAACATTCGACAGTTGAAAGGATTTTTAAAGAAAGCGCTGGAAAACCAGATGGCGGGTAATGGATTGTCTTTCGTCGAGGTGATTTCTTCCTGCCCTACTAACTGGCGTACAAATGCCCGGGAAACCTGGAATATGGTAGAAAAAGTGATACCTGAGTACTTTAGGGTTGGAGAAATCAAGGTTCCCGGCGCCCGAAGGGAGGAAGAAGGCAATGGCTAGGCCAGTAAAAATAGTTCTGGCTGGAGAGGGAGGCCAGGGGGTACAATCAGTAGCCGAAATTATTGCCGAAGCTGCCGATAGGGAAGGTCGGGAAGCCCTTTATATACCTAATTTTGGTGTTGAACAGCGCGGGGGTGTTTCGGTTGCCTTTCTCCAAGTCGATGATGAACCTGTTGGGGCTCCCAAGTTTCAATTTGCGGATTTGGTGGTGGCTTTAAGCGACAGGTCGGTGGAGCGTGTAAAGCAACATTTGAACGCGGATACTATTTTTGTTTATGACTCATCCTTATCCAGAGATGAAGTAGAACAGGCGCTGCCCGGGCAGGTTAAAAAAGTGCTGGCCATTCCAGCTCTTGAAATTGCCAAAAATGAATTGCATCCGCGGGTTTTTAATATAATCATTATGGGTGTTGTAATCAGGCTTACGGGTGTGGTGTCGGAAGACGGAGCAAAAGGAGCTCTGGAGGATAAGCTGGGTAATAAGTTTGAAAAGGATCCGGAACTCCGGGAACTTAATTATAAAGCTATTGAGCGCGGTATGGGAC
>DMIY01000095.1 GCA_003457075.1 Desulfotomaculum sp.
TTCAAAACTGCGGATGCCGCGTTCGCATAAAATTACCTGGTGATTTCCCCCGGCCATGATGTATTCGGCAGCCATCAGCCACTCTTCTATGGTGGCAGAAAGGCCCCTTTTAAGAAGAACGGGTTTGCTGGCCGCAGCCACTTCTTTTAATAAAACAAAATTTTGCATATTGCGGGCGCCAATTTGTATAATGTCGGCATACTCTTCTACCAAAGGTATGGCACGGACGTCCATTACCTCTGTTACTACACGCAAACCTGTAATTTCCCTGGCCTCGGCTAGCAATTCCAGACCTTTTTCTTCCAGCCCCTGGAATGAATAAGGAGAACTGCGGGGCTTAAAGGCACCGCCGCGCAAGATAGTAGCGCCTGCCTCTTTTACCTGCGATGCAGCTTCCAGCAACTGCTCACGACTCTCAACTGCACATGGTCCGGCCATAATATGGATTGTTTCGCCACCGATAGTTAAATTTCCCACTTTTACTATGGAATTTTCTTGTTTAAATGCCCTGCTGGCCAGTTTATATGGTTGAAGAATGGGAATTACTCTTTCTACACCATCCATGACTTCCAGACCGAGAATGTCCACACGATCACGTTCATCTCCAATGATTCCTATTACGGTTCGTTCTGCACCACGCGAAAGATGCGCCTGAAAGCCGGCCTGTTCCACACGGCGGATTACAGCGTTTATCTCTTCTTCTTGAACTCCATAAGCCATTACAACAAGCATTGCCTGACTCCTCTCATTTGCTCCTGGATTATGTTATTATATTAGCATAGCCCTTCATCACAGGCAATCTCTTTTTTTAGCTTTTTCAGTGCCGACTTGATCTCCTTTACCAGCCCTGCTACTGAGGATATTGCGCTGGATTTCGTGCTTTGAGCAGCAACGGTGTTTACAATGGCACTACCTACTACCACCGCATCACAAAAGGAGGCAACCCGGGCAGCCTGTTGTGGGCCGGCAATACCGAAACCGATTGCTATGGGAAGGCTGGTGTGCTTGCGAACCCGTGTGATAAATTGTTCAAGATCCGTGCTAATTTGCTGACGTGCTCCAGTTACGCCGGTAACTGAAACACAGTAAATAAAGCCGCGGGCGTAGGATGATATGTTTTTTAAGCGTCCATCAGTGGTCGTGGGAGCTACCAGCGGGATTAAAGCCAGGCCGGAAGGATCGGCCATACTCTGCAGCGGTTGGGTTTCTTCGTATGGAAGATCGGGAATGATCAATCCGTCTACTCCCGCCCGGACAGCGTCTTGGACGAACCTTTCCAGGCCGTACTGCAAAACGGGATTATAATAGGTCATAAAGATCAGCGGCAGATTAGTAAGTTTGCGCATTTCTGCTGCGGCTTCCATGATCGCGGCCAACCGGACACCTTTTGCCAAAGCCCGGGTGGATGCTTGTTGGATGGAAGGGCCATCAGCCACAGGATCGGAAAACGGGATACCTATTTCGATAAGGTCGGCCCCTGCTCTATCCATTGCTGCGACCAACTCGACGCTGGTTTTAAGGTCAGGATCACCGGCCGTAAGATAGGTGATTAATCCTTTTTCGCGGGAGTTGGCCAGTTCCTGGAACTTATGGGTGATACGGTTGTTTTGCAAGCTTTATTCTCCTTCCTTAAGGAAAAAATCTTTGAGCGTGATCTTTGAGCGTGCTGTTTAGTCCATGAGGAGCGACTTATGCGGAGGGCCAGTAACCAGACACGGTGCCAGGTGAGGTAGTAAACCGGCAACGCGAATCGCGCAGATAACAGGGCCATGAGAAAACTAATCGTAGGAATACTTACCTTGACTTTCGCTAAAAAGCAAAGGTAGCACGCGCAATATGCAGCGCTGCCAGATTTACTTCGAACCAAGCCGATGTCTGGTCGGCCCGCAGCATCGGAGCGACGAGGGACTAAACAGCACGCTATTTTTATGCTCTGGGATATGCCATAAATTTTAGGGCGCCTCCCCCAGTATCTTGTTCATTGTTTCCACGTCTTTGTCTCCGCGTCCGGAAAGGTTCACTATTATTACCTTATCGGGCGGCAGGCCAGGTGCGATTTTAACCGCCTGGGCGAGAGCATGAGCGCTTTCCAGTGCCGGCAGGATTCCTTCGGTGCGGCAGAGCAACCCGAAGGCATCCAGGGCTTCTTGATCAGTTGCGGCAGTGTATGTAACACGCCCCGTTTGTTTTAAGAAGCTGTGCTCAGGACCTACGCCGGGATAATCAAGGCCGGCTGAAATGGAGTGCGCCAGGTTGATCTGGCCGTCCTCGTTTTGTAATACATAACTCAGCGAACCATGAAGCACCCCCGGCCGGCCGCAGGATAAAGTGGCCGCGTGTTTACCGCTTTCCAGGCCGCAGCCCGCGGCTTCCACACCAATGAGCCGCACATCTTTGTCGTTCAGAAAAGGATAGAATATGCCCATTGAGTTGCTGCCACCACCCACACAGGCAATGATGTAATCCGGCAGCCGCCCCGCCTGTTCCCGCACCTGCTGTATGGTCTCCTCTCCAATTATCTTTTGAAAGTCGCGCACCATCATGGGGTAGGGATGGGGACCGGCCACCGACCCAATGAGGTAGTAAGTGGTTTCCACGTTGGTGACCCAATCACGCAAGGCTTCGTTCATGGCATCTTTAAGTGTTTTGCTGCCCGTGAGCACGGGAACCACCCCGGCGCCCAAAAGCTTCATCCGAAAGACGTTTAATGCCTGGCGGGATATATCTTCTTCACCCATGTAAATAACGCATTCCAGGCCAAAAAGAGTGGCCGCGGTGGCGGTGGCCACGCCGTGCTGTCCCGCCCCTGTTTCAGCAATTATCCGTTTTTTGCCCATCCGCCGGGCCAGCAGGATTTGCCCCAGGGTATTGTTGATTTTGTGCGCACCTGTATGGTTTAGGTCTTCCCGTTTTAAAAAAATCCGCGCTCCTTTACAGGCGGCCGTCAGGCGGGCGGCAAAATACAGCGGTGAGGGACGTCCCACATAATTTTTTAGGTAATAGTCAAGTTCACGGTGAAATTCAGGGTCATCCCGAACGTTTGAGTACGCCTTTTCCAGTTCCTCTAAAGAAGGCATTAAGGTTTCGGGAACATAACGCCCTCCGAAACGGCCAAAATATCCTTGTTCATCCGGTAACGCCAGGTTTTTTTGCATAATCAGACTACCTCTTTTGCCATTTTTATAAACTGCCTTATCTTTTCCCTGTCTTTTTTTCCATCTGTTTCCACCCCGCTGCTCACATCGACCCCGTATGGCTGAACTGCACGGATGGCGCCGGCAACATTTGCCGGGGTAAGCCCGCCGGCTAAAATAAGCGGCCTGGCACAACCCAATTCTTTTGCTGTTTCCCAGTCGAAAGTTTCTCCCGTGCCCCCTGCCCTGTCCGGCACATAGGTATCCAGCAGGACAGCATCGACGGAAAAGTCACTTATCATCTTTAAGGACAGCCCACCTCCCACGCTAAAGGCTTTAATTGTCTTCCATCCAACCGACCGGCAGTACTCAGGCGACTCCGTCCCGTGCAACTGCACAGCATCCAGTTGGCAATACCGGGCTGTATTTTGCACTTCACTTAAAGGAGCATTTACAAACACGCCTATTTTCATGATGAAAGAAGGCAACGCCCGGCTGATGGAACGGGCAAGGTCCGGCGAAACCTGCCTGACGCTGGCAGCAAAGACAAAACCTACCGCGTCGGCTCCGGCGCCGGCAACAAAAAGGGCAGTATCCAGGTCAGTCAAGCCACAAATTTTAACCCATACCACGTTCAAAGCACTCCCAGTAACTCTTTTACTTTTGCCTCAATATCATCGCTGCCCATCAACGCCTCTCCTACCAGCGCAGCATCCACCTCATGTCCGGCAAGGGCCAGCATATGGCTGCGGCTGTTAATGCCGCTTTCGCTGACTACCACGATAGAACTGTCGGTAATATACTGACGCAAACGAAAAGTGGTAGTGAGATCGGTTTCGAAGGTGTTCAAATCACGGTTATTAATGCCGATTAAAGAAGCGCCGGAATCCAGCGCACGTTCCAGTTCGGTTCTGGTATGCGCCTCCACCAGGCAAGTCAAACCCATCTCAAAAGCCAGCTTCTGGAATGAGCGAAGCTCCCGGTCGCTTAGAATTGCAGCAATAAGCAGGATGGCGTCGCTGCCCAGGAAACGGCTCTCGTAAACCTGGTAAGGGTCGATGATAAAATCCTTACGCATAACTGGCAGGCTGGTTTCTCTGTGAACCAGGGATATGTAGTCCGGGTGGCCACCAAAAAACCCGGTGTCGGTGAGCACTGAAATTGCCGCCGCCCCTGCCCCGGCATAAATCCGGGCAATCTTTTCCGGCTCAAAAGATGGCCGGATCACCCCTTTTGACGGCGAAGACCTCTTGATTTCTGCTATCAGGGATACTTCTCCCGGCTTGTGAAGTACATTTCTCAACCGCCTGCAGGGTGGCAGACCGGCTATCAAACGCTCCATATCGGCAACCGGAATTTTTTCACGCTGCCCGGCCACTTCCCGGCGTTTGTGCGCCACGATTTTCCCCAGGATCAAGGTGTTCTCTCCTGTCTTTTTGCCTGTTGAGTAAATCTTACCAACTGCTCCAGCCTGTCAAGGGCAGCGCCTCCATCTATGCTTTCCATCGCCCTGTCCAAACCTTCGGTTAAACCGGCAGCCATCCCTGCCGCCATCAAGCCGAAAGCTGCATTTATTAAAACGGCATCCCGGCGCGGGCCGCGCCCGCCGCGCAGAACTTCCATAGCAAGAGCCGCATTTTCTTTGGGAAGACCGCCGGAGAGCGCATCCACCGGCACCCGGGGCAGGCCATAGGCGACCGGGTCTACTGAATATTCGCGGGTACTGCCGTTGTAAACTTCACACACTACAGCCGGGCCGGAGAGGGAAATTTCATCCAGGCCGCCGGCTCCGTGAACCACAAAAGAATGCGTTGTCCCCAGCCTGGCCAGCACCCTGCCCAATTTTCCGGTTAATTCCGGCTCATACACGCCAACCACTTGAGCAGCGGCGCCCGCCGGGTTGGTCAGAGGCCCCAGGATATTAAAAACCGTACGAATACCGATTTCCCGCCGGGGTCCGGCTGCATGCTTCATTGCCCCGTGCAATGAGGGAGCAAACAGAAAAGCTATACCTATTTCCTCCAGGCAGGCCTCTACCTGGAAAGGCTCCAGATCCAGGCGTACCTGCAGGGCTTCTAAAAGGTCTGCCGAACCACAACGGCTGGATACGGAGCGGTTCCCGTGCTTGGCTACAGGCACGCCTGCCCCGGCAATGATGAAAGCGGCAATAGTAGAAATATTGAAGGTATTAACGCCGTCTCCTCCTGTTCCACAGGTATCCACCACCAGAGGGTAGTTGGTGCGAACAAACGTGGCCTTTTTGCGCATCACCCGCGCAAAACCAGTTATTTCATCTACCGTTTCTCCCTTTAAACGCATAGCAACCAGCAAAGCGGTAATTTGGGCAGGGGTAGCCTGGCCACTCATGATTATCTCCATCACCTGTTCAGCCCCGGATTCAGACAAATCTTCCCCTGCCACCACCCGTGCAATTGCTTCTTTAATTAATGCTTCCTGCTCAATCATTTTCTCTCCCCCATGTTATAAGTAAAGTTAAGCAAAAAAATTATGCAAAAGGTCCAGGCCATATTCAGTTAAAATAGATTCGGGATGAAACTGCACTCCTTCTACCGGCAGGTCCCGGTGACGCAGGCCCATAATTTCTCCTTCTTCGGTCCAGGCGCTTACCATAAGACAGTCCGGCAGGTTCTCTTTTGCCACTATCAGCGAATGGTAACGGGTGGCCACAAAGGGAGAAGGAATTCCTTCAAAGATGCCCAACCCGTCGTGGTAAATGGAAGAGGTTTTGCCGTGCATCAGGCGGTTAGCCTGGACCACCCGGCCGCCAAAAGCCTGACCTATAGCCTGGTGCCCCAGGCAAACCCCCAGAATTGGAATACGACCGGCCAGGCGTTTAATCACATCCAGTGATATTCCTGCTGAGTCCGGCGTTCCCGGCCCGGGTGAAATCACAATGTGGGTGGGATTGCTTTCCTCTAGTTCCAGGACGCTGATCTGATCGTTGCGCCACACATTTACTTCCGCCTGAAGTTGGCCAAAATACTGTACCAGGTTATAGGTAAAAGAATCATAGTTATCAATCATTACCAGCAAGTTTCAAAACCCCCCTTCCTTCTAACCTCCGGTATGACCGAGAGTCTGGAACAAAGCACGGGCTTTGTTGACAGTCTCCTGATATTCTTTTTCCGGGTCCGAATCAGCCACAATGCCTGCCCCGGCCTGAACATAGGCATGGCCCTGATAAAAAACAATAGTCCGGATAGTAATGGCCGAGTCCAGATTGCCGTTAAAACCGATGTAACCGACCGCTCCGGCATAAGGTCCACGCCTGGCAGGTTCCAGTTCGTCAATAATTTCCATGGCCCTAACTTTAGGCGCACCAGAAACGGTTCCTGCAGGAAAGCAAGCTTTTAAAGCATCAAAGGTGGAATGTCCCGGGGCTAAAATTCCCTTGACGGCTGATACCAGGTGCATCACGTGGGAATACTTTTCTACCGTCATGAACTGGGGAACACTCACGCTGCCCGCCCTGCACACACGCCCCAGGTCGTTGCGCCCGAGATCCACCAGCATGACGTGTTCTGCTCTTTCTTTGGGATCCATTGATAATTCCCGGCTCAACTTTTCATCTTCCTGGTTCGTGCAACCACGCGGCCTGGTGCCGGCAATAGGCCGGGTCTCTACTTCCTCTCCCTCCACCCTGATCATCATTTCCGGCGAAGAACCGGCAATCACTACTTCGCCGAAATCAAGAAAGTACAGGTAAGGTGATGGGTTAATATTACGCAGGTGGCGGTATGCCTGGAACGGATCGCCGGCAAAGGGCAGGCAAAAACGCTGGGAGAGCACAACCTGCAGGATGTCCCCCTGCCTTATATATTCCTTTGCCTTTTTGACCCTGGCTATGAATTCTTCACGTGTCAGGTTGGACTCCAGGTGTGAAATTATAGATTCCTTTTCATTTAAAAGCGGAAGTGCTCTATTTTCCCGGCTGACAGCGGGTTTATGTAAAGCAGCAATAATCCATTCAATCTTTTCTGCTGCTGCCGAATAAGACTTCTCAGGTGAATCGCCGGCAAAGCTGTTAACAACCACGCGCAGGGTGTGGCGGACGTGGTCAAAAATCAGTACGGTTCCGCCAATCATGAACTGGCAGTCATAAAGGCCCAGGTCGTCTGCCGTCGTGGAAGGCAGTTTTTCCAGCCAGCGCACCATGTCATAACCCCAATATCCGACTGCGCCGCCAAAAAATCTGGGCAGACCAGTTAAAGAAGGTGTTTTAAAGGATGAAATTACCTCTTCTAAAGCGCCAAAGGGGTTGCCTTCCACTTTTTTTACGGTATCCTGGCCGGGATTGCTGTGTATCCATCCTGATCCGCCACGGTGGCTGTACATGATCGAGGGATCCAGCCCGATAAAAGAATAGCGCGCCAGCCTTTCTCCCCCTTCGACACTCTCCAGGAGAAACGCAGGGCGTCCGGCAGCCACTTTCCAAAAGAAGGTGATAGGTGTTTCGGTATCCACAGGACATTCATAACTGACCGGAACCAGGCTATATAACCGGCTCAATTTCACATAGTCTTCCAGTGACGGTTCGTACAATATGATTGGCCACCTCCCAACCTTGAAAGAACGATGAAAATAAAAAAACCGGCGTTTCGACGAAGGCCGGTTATCCCTATTCAAAAAAGGTACATCTCAGCTCATCTCAGCTCATCTCGTCTATTGAGGTTTTTCATTGATTGGCTAGATTATATTATAGTAAAAATCCAAAGTCAATAGGTTTCTTTTATATCTCTATCCCGGAATTTTGTTAAACTAATAGCCTTTTGCATGTCTTTGGGTGTGTTTATATTAAGAAATGCTTTCTCTACAGCAGTTAAT
>DMIY01000052.1 GCA_003457075.1 Desulfotomaculum sp.
GACGCTGCCCACCCCGGAAACCGCCTTGCCCAGGCCCACCTCTCCCTACGGTGTGACCAAGCTGGCCGGAGAGCATCTTTGTTACCTGTACTGGCGAAACTTTGAGGTACCCTGCGTGTCCCTCAGATATTTCACCGTTTACGGCCCGGGACAGCGGCCTGATATGGCGTTCCGGAAGCTTTTCGAAAGACTGCTGCACGGCGGCGCCTTCCATGTATACGGCGATGGCCGCCAAACGCGGGACTTTACTTATATAGACGATATTGTTAACGGAACAATTCTTGCCTGGGAGCGGGGCGCCCCCGGGGAGGTCTATAATTTGGGCGGCGGCTCAAGGATCTCGCTGAACGAGGTCCTTGCTATCGCGGCGGAACTGACCGGCAAAAAACCCCTGGTAGAATACCGGGAAAGTCAGAAGGGCGATGTCCGGAACACTGCCGCCGGTATTGGAAAAGCGCGCCGGGAATTAAAATACGAGCCGGCGGTAGCGATTGCGTAAGGACTGCAGAGGTGATAAAAAGATTTGGCCAGGATTGAATGGAGTTAATTTATGGATGTTCCGGGACATTTTCGTATCCACCCAATATGGTATATTGTTGCGCTGGCGTTCATCCTCAGGCTCGGCTGGACTCTGATAATTCCATTTAATGCAGGACACGACGAATACATCCATTACCAGCAGGTCAGGTTTATTTACGACGCCCACAGGCTGCCTGTCTTTGGCCCAGGGCAGGATCTCTTTATTTGCATTCGCGGTATTCATTACGCCTCCCTTCCAGGAATCAACTACGTGTTAAGCGCCCTGCTGATGCATCTTATTCCGGCGAAACCGGAGTTCCAATACATAGTAGCCAGGCTTGTTTCAGTGTTTTGCGGTACGGGTGTTGTCTTCCTGGGTTACCTGGTAACCAGGCGGTTGTTTCCCGGGCGCAGCCTGCTGATTTATGGAGTGCCGTTTTTTCTCGCCTTCCTGCCGGGCTTTATTTTTATCGGTTCATACGTTACCAACGATTCGTACGCAGCCTTTGTTTCCTCTCTGGCTCTTTATGCTTTGATTGTCACAGCCCAAAATGGTTGGCGGGCCAAAGATGTTTTTCTTTTAGGCGGAACACTTGGCCTGGTATTCTTGGGCAAATACACGGGTTACCTTATCATTCCCGTAGTTGTGCTTTTCTTATGCGGGCGTTTTTACACTAAACCGGTTAAGCTGGGCGGCATTCTTTTTAGATTGTTCCTGGCGGCATTCGCTGTTTCAGGCTGGTGGTTTGTGCGGAGTTACTGTCTGTATGACGGTGATCTGCTTGGGTTTAAGCTGGTGGGCGAAGCCGGGCAGGTTTTGGGATGGTTTAACCCTTCTTTACGTGCTCAGGGTGAAAGTGTGTTTGAAGTTCTTTTTCAATCCGGATGGCTTTTTATGGTCATGATCAGTTTCTGGGGTATGTTTGGCCCTCTGGGATATGAGCAGATTTTTCTTCATATGTATTATTATCTTTTTATAATCATTATCAGTTTGTTGTTTTGTTACGCTCTGTTTAGAAAGTTTCTCCGGACAATGATTAAACAAAAACTTGAACGTCTGAAGGAAGAAAGATTTCAATTTCTGCTTGCAATGCTGTTTATGATTATTTTGTCTTTAGGTCAAATTGTATATTTTTGTTGGAACAGTGACTTTCAGCCGATGGGAAGGTACTTATATACCTGCGCCGTACCGGCCGGGGTTTTCTACTTGCTCGGGCTGGAGTCAATCGTAAATCTTATGAACGGCCGTGCCCGCAGGTTTTTTCTAATTGCCTTATCTTTATTTATTGTTTTTCTCAGCCAGGTGAGTTATTTTTATTACCTTGTGCCCGCTCATTACCTGTGGAATATTTGAGAATAAAGCAGGGAGGATGTTTATTGAATAACCACTTTTCTAAGGGCGGCCTTTTTACAATAGTGGTTTCCGTTCTCTGCCTGGCGCTGGCTTTTGTCTATTTATTTTACCTGCCCCGCCACCTGCAGGCATTAAGTGTTGACATAGAATCTTTGGCGGGAGGAAAAGATACAGAGTTGTTTAGTTTTACCCCGGATGAGAATACAGGTCAGACTTTCATAAGCAGGCAGAGCAACCTTTGCAGGGTTGAAGCGCTGCTTGGTAATGTTAATTTCCAAAACAAAGCGCTGCTCTTTCATTTAAAGGAAGATCCGGAGGATATTAATGATCTCGTCACCGTTCCACTTGCTGTAAGCAGCCTTATGACTATGCGTTACGGCAATTTTCTGGCCGTAAATTTTCCGGTTCAGCGTAATTCCAAAGATAAACAATACTATTTCTACATCGAGGTACAACAAGAGGCAAAACAATCAAAGGTGGAAAAAGAATGTTTGATTTTATACAGCATAGCGGATCGTTACCGGGAAGGGACAAGGTATGTGAATCATAAGCCGGTACAGGGGGACCTTGTGTTCAAAACCAGGTATCTGGCGCCGGTTGGGGTCAGTGAATAACCTGGTTGTTGCCGCCCGCGAGAGTAAAAATACGGGCCGGTGATGCCGGTTAAGAAAATACTGTGGAGGCAGCGGGGGTGGTTGTGTGAGCGGGGCGGTGAGTAAAGAATTTCCCGGGTGGCGGCTGCACCCCGTCTGGTACATTATTATTCTTGCTTTTATTGCCCGCCTGGGGTGGGCGCTGGTTATTCCGTTCAATGAGGGAAATGACGAATACGTCCACTACCAGCAGGTCAGATTTATTTATGATGCCCTCCGGCTGCCGGTTTTCGGCCCGGAGCAGGACCTGTTTGTCTGCAATTACGGGATCCACTATGCGGCTTTTCCCGGGTTAAACTACATTTTAAGCGCGCTCTGGATGTTGATTGTCCCGGCGGCCCCGGAGCACCAGTATATAGTGGCCAGGTTGACTTCGGTATTTTGCGGCACGATCACGGTGGCTGTTGGCTGGCTGGTTGCCGGGAAGCTTTTCCCCGGCCGCCCTGCCGTTACGCTGGGCGTTCCTGTTTTCCTGGCTTTTCTTCCCGGCTTTGTCTTTATCAGCGCCTACGTAAACAGTGACGCCTACACGGCCTTTACTGCCTCGCTGGTCCTTTACGCGCTTCTTATGGGAACCGAAAGATGCTGGGATGGAAAGAGCAGCCTGCTGCTCGGGTTGGCTGTGGGTCTGGTTGCCCTTGGCAAGTATAATGGTTATGCGGTGATACCGGTTGCCGCGCTGTTCATTTTGTGGACCATGCGCCAGAATATCCGGGGAATATTGAGGATTTTCTTCATATCCGCAATAACTGCTTTTGCCGTCTGCGGCTGGTGGTTTGTGCGCAGTTATTATCTGTATGGAGATGTTCTGGGATCGGGCGATACCGGACAGGCCGGCGAAATTTTGGGGTGGACGGAAAGATCTCTTAAAGCTCAGGGATTGGATGCCTGGGAGGCGGTCGTCCAGACTGACTGGTTATCCTGGCTGTTTAAGAGCTTCTGGGGGGTTTTCGGCCACATGAATGTCTTGCTCCCGGTTGTATTTTACTGGCTTGCCGCTATTTTTACGGTTTTTATGTTTTACGTTCTGGCCCGGAGATTTATTACCCAGGTGTTAAAAGGCCGGCAATATTCAGCGACGATTCCGGGGAAGACATTGTTTGTTTACGTTCTTTTTATATTTCTTCTCTTGGGGCTTGTCGTTTATGCTTGTTATAATAACGATTACCAGCCGCAAGGCAGGTATCTTTACCCGGCGATAGTTCCTGTTTCGCTTCTTATGGTGCTGGGTTTGGATATTTTTACTAGAAACTGGCCGCAAAAATTTAAAAACGGATTTCTCCTGGGGACGGCAGCGGGGTTGTTTTTACTCTGCGGCATTATCTTGTTGATCTATATCGGACCCATCTATTACATACGCTAAGGGTGGTGTTTTAAAATTGAAAAAGTGGGCTTTTTATGAAGTGGTGTTGATTGGAATCTGCCTGGTGGCGGGGCTCTGGTACCTGTTTTACTACCCGCGAACCCTGCACAAACTTGATCTTGACGTCAGTCCGGTG
>DMIY01000028.1 GCA_003457075.1 Desulfotomaculum sp.
ATGGGGGAGGGTTAGGGTGGGGGTATAGATTTTTTACCGGCAAAGAAAGGAAGAAAGGTTAGTGGAAGAGTTCCGGACGATCCAGAGTTCAAAGGAAGTGGCAGACTTTAAAGTCTCCCCCGGCAGGCGTCTTTTTTCAGCTTGCGAGCAGGAGATCCTGCAAGGGTGGACTACGGATATTTACCTTGTTAAGAGCCGGGAAATCTTAAGGGAAGCGTGTATTGATGACGATCGGGTGACGGCTGAAATTTTTACGGGCCGGCCGGGTATTCTGGCCGGTGTTCCTGAAGTAAGAAATCTTTTAGAAGAAACGGGTGTGGAATTATGGGCCTTGCCGGAAGGCGAAGCTTTTGAAGAAAAAGAAGTAATCATACGCATTAGCGGCTCCTATGGTTGTTTCGGGATTTATGAAACCGCCCTGTTGGGTATCCTGGCCAGTTCAAGCGGCTGGGCTACTGCTGCCCGGCGCTGTAAAGATGCAGCAGGTGGGAAAAGGGTGGTTTGCTTTGGCGCCCGTCATTTGCATCCGGCTGTGGCGCCGGTTATGGAACGGGCAGCCGTAGTGGGCGGGGCGGATGGGGCAAGCTGTATTTTGGGGGCCAAGCTTGCCGGCCGGGAACCTATCGGTACCGTTCCTCATGCGGTGATTCTGATTTTAGGTGATACGCTGGAGGTTGCCCGGGTGTACGAGCGCATTATGCCTGCTGATGCGCCGGTGATTGTGCTCGTTGATACTTTCAAAGACGAGGCGGAAGAGGCATTGCGGGTGGCGGGCGCGCTAAAAGAAAGGCTGCACGGGATCAGGCTCGATACACCGGGTGAAAGAGGCGGGGTAACCCCTTCACTTGTTTCGGAAGTGAGAGCGCGCCTGGATCAGGCAGGGTTTTCTCACGTTCAAATTCTGGTCAGCGGCGGCATTACCCCTGAACGTATATCTGCCCTTGGCAGGGCGGGAGCGGATTCTTTTGGTGTGGGCAGTTACATATCTGCTGCTTCGCCCATTGATATGACCATGGATATTAAAGAGGTAAAAGGAAAGGCTGTGGCCAAGCGGGGACGTATTCCGGGAATCAGCCATTCGCCGCGGTTAAAAAGGCTATAACTATTAAGCGATCAGTGAAAAAGAGTGAAAACTCTTTCAGATGGCCCGTTTTACTTTTCCGCTTCTTAAGCAGCGGGTGCAAACCAGGATTCTTTTTGGTGTACCGTCAACCAGCGCTTTTACACGTTGCAAATTTGGCGCCCAGGTTCTTTTTGTGCGGATGTGAGAATGACTGACCTGCATTCCTACCGTTACACCTTTTCCACAGATAGTACATTTTCTGGCCAAAAACGACATCTCCTTTAAAAAACATTACGGTTGATATTCTATCAGAAGTCTTTAGGTCGTGCAAGCATGTTTTCAGATACTAACAATTATAGTCCCGCAAGCTATTCCGTACAATACTTAAAAACTGTTGGTCCGAGGCGGGCAGTCCTTTTGCGCAGGCTGGGCATCCAGACAGTGAAGGACTTGCTTTACTATTTTCCCCGCGACTACGAAGACCGGAGTCAAATAAAGCCTGTTTACAAGTGTGTTCATGGTGAACAGGCCACCCTGGCCGGAACAGTAACCGGAATGCAGGAGTTAAACCCCCGGCGCGGCCTGACTATTACCAGGTTGGTGTTAAGCAGTGAAACGGGGATTTTTTATGGGGTCTGGTTTAATCAACCATATATTAAAAAACAATTATCTACTGGTTTAAAAGTTTTGCTGACAGGCAAAATAGAACTTGCTTTTGGCCGGGTACAGGTGCAGGTAACTGATTTTGAAATATTAAACGGGGGCGAATTATTGCACGATGGACGGATAGTTCCCGTTTACTCCCTTACTGAACAGTTAAGCCAGCGTTTGCTGCGCGGTATTATTAAGATAGGGCTGGATGAGTGGACAGGAAAAGTAAGAGAGTTTCTTCCAGCCGGGTTGATCGATAAGTATTCGTTGCCCGTTTTGCCCCGGGCCCTTTCCCAAATTCACTTCCCGTCCAGTTACGATGAAGCGCAAAGGGCTAAAGAGCGCTTTGTTTTTGAAGAGCTGTTTTTGCTTCAGGCAGCCCTGGCTCTGCGCCGGAAGCGGTTGACACGGCAGTATAAGCCCCACCGGTATGCTGTAAATCCTTCCCTGGTACAGGATTTTTTACAGACCCTTCCTTTTGCTCTCACAGCGGATCAAAACCGGGTATGGTATGAAATCAGCCGGGAAATGGACCAGCCTTATCCTGTGTACCGGCTGCTGCAGGGAGATGTAGGGGCAGGGAAAACGATAGTGAGTATTTTATTTTTGCTCAAGACAGCAGGCAGTGGATTACAGGGGGCGCTGATGGTTCCTACGGAGATCCTGGCCGGGCAGCATTTTTTAAACTTGCGTCGCCTTCTTTCTCCCTTGGGAATACAGGTGGGGCTCCTTTCGGGAAGTTTGAAAAAGAAGGAGCGCACTACGCTTTTAGAACAACTGCAGACAGGAATAATATCCCTGGTAGTGGGTACCCATGCCCTGATCCAGGATAACGTAAAATTTAAGCATCTTGCCGCAGTGGTGATTGACGAACAGCACCGTTTCGGCGTGCGGCAAAGAGTCCTCCTTCAGCACAAGGGGCAGTTGCCGGATGTTCTGGTGATGACGGCCACTCCTATTCCACGCTCTCTGGCTCTTACTCTTTACGGCGATCTGGAGATAAGCGCCATCTATGAACTTCCCCCGGGCCGCCGTCCGGTGCAAACTTATGCCCGTTTAACCAGTGATTTAGAAAATGTTTATTATTTTGTTCGTGAGCAGGTAAAAAAGGGGTACCAGGCATATATAATCTGCCCCCTGGTGGAGGAATCGGAGCGGATTGACGTGCAGGCGGCGGTGGAACTGGCGGCGGAATTATCCACAGCAGTGTATTTTAAGGATTGCTGCCTGGCCCTCCTGCACGGACAGTTAAAGGCTGAAGAGAAGGAAAGAATAATGGAGGCGTACCGGTGTGGTGAGGTGGACATATTGGTGGCCACAACGGTGGTTGAGGTGGGGGTGGATGTGCCCAATGCCAACGTGATGGTAATTTTGGACGCACATCGTTTTGGACTGGCCCAGTTGCACCAACTGCGCGGCCGTGTGGGACGCGGTAACTGCCAATCGTATTGCATCCTGGTCTCGGACGTTCGCTCGGGTACCGCCGGGGAGCGTCTGGCAGCGATGGCCGGGATGACGGATGGTTTTGCCCTGGCCGAGGAGGACCTGCGGTTAAGGGGACCGGGACATCTGACGGGAACCCGCCAGTCCGGCCTGCCTGAGTTTAAGATAGCGGATTTGGTACGCGACTGGCATGTACTCCAGCAGGCCCGGCGGGAAGCAGTAGAGTTGCTGGAAAACGATCCCAGTTTGGAGGATCCGGAAAACAGTCTTTTGCAAGAAGAATTGCGGTCCAGATTTAAAAATAACCCCTTGACAAATTTCTAAAAATAACATAAATTAGTGTTGATGGTAGAAAAACATAATGTGCTCGAAAAAGACCGAAAAGGCAAAACCATCGAAAGATGGTGACGCAAAGCTAAAGGGGCTAAAAGACGGCTAAGAGCCGCAAATGCCAGCCAGTTGCCGGTAATTTATTCCAGGGAAGGGTGTTTTAAGGCCTGCCTTATTTACCGGTGCAGTAATGTTTTATAAGGATACGGGGCAGGTGAAACAGGGAATGAATGATAATTCTTTACCGTTACAATACCCTCCTGTAGAAGATCTTTTAGTTAAAGCACAGAATGGTGATACTGCGGCCAGAGAAGACCTTTTGGAAGTCAGCAGGCATTTTATTCTTAAAACTGCCTGCCGCTACAGTTTTAAGAAGTTGGAATGGGGCCGGGATGATGAATTGAGCATTGCCTTAATAGCTTTTAATGAGGCAATCGACAAATATAGACAAACAATAGATGAGTATAAAGAAAAAAGAAAAGTGCCTTTTGTCGCCTTTGCCCGGCAGCTTATAAAATACCGCTTGATTGATTTCTTTAGGCATGAAAGCAGGACAAACAAAGCCGGCCTCAAAGATGAGATTCAGTCTATAGAAGAAGACCGGCTGGCCATAGAAAAACACAAGGAAGAAATGGCTGTTCGCGAGTGCCAGGAAGAAATAGCGCAATACGAAACGCTGCTGGCCGGGTACGGTTTGAACTTAATGGAACTGGCCAGGGTTACACCAAAACGCAAGTCAGTACGCCGGAATTTTATTCAAGTGGCCAGTTTGTTGGCTGGCGAACCCATGCTTTGCAAGTCTTTTATCGAGACAAAAAGGCTTCCATTAAAAGAGTTGGAGCAGATTTCCGGTGTTCCACGCAAAAATTTAGAGAAACATAGAAAATACATGGTTGCAATAAGTTTAATTTTCTGCTATCCTAAAGAATATACGTCACTTCTTTCTTACCTTAAAGATTAGCCGGACGAGGTTTTAGCTTAGTTAATTATACGAGGAGAGATCAGAATGAGGAAGCAGAGAGGCCGTGTTTTAAAGAAGGAAGATAACACCTGCCTTGTTTTTACTCATGGAGGGGAATTTAAACGTGTTTCCTTTCCTGAAGATGTCCGGGTAGGGGAAGAGGTACTTTTCCCCCAAAGCACACCTGCCTTAAGAGGTGTTCTTCTTATTCTGACGATAAGCCTTTACTCTTTTTATTTTGGC
>DMIY01000083.1 GCA_003457075.1 Desulfotomaculum sp.
GGTTGTTGGCCGGCAGTGAAATTCGTTGCGTTGGTCCCACTATTCTAACCAATAAAAGTTACCGTTTAACGCCGCCTTTTATTATTTCAGCGGTGGGCGACCCGGATAATATGGTTAGTTCTTTGCAGATGCGGGGAGGCATAATTGAACAACTGCAGTTTTGGGGAATTCAAGTATCAGCAAAAAAAGTGGCTGAATCGACCGTACCTGCGTACATGGGCAGCATCCGGTTTGATTATGCCCGGCCGTTTTCTTAAGAGGAGAGTAAGAAAGATTAAATGAAACGCTTGATGTACATTTCTGTTTTCCTGGTAGCCATAGTATTGGGCTTACTGGTAACCTTTCAGTTCCGGGCCACCAGCCGCATTGCGCAGGGCGTGCCGGCGGGTAGAGACCAGGAAATGGCTATAGAATTGAGCCGGCTGGAGGCGGAGAAATCTGATTCACAGAGAGAAATTAACGATTTAAACGATAAACTGCTCCAGGCTACTAAGGGGCAGAAGGAGGCGCTGTCGGCGTTAAGAGGAGAGTTGACTAAAGCCAGGGTGGCTGCCGGACTGGTAGCAGTAACCGGGCCCGGGATTGAGATTATACTCGATAACCCCCAGGTAATGCCGCAAACGGGCAAGGCTTCAACTCTTTTTACAATCCGGGACGAAGATCTATTACGGGTTATTAACGAGTTGCGAATTGCCGGAGCGGAGGCGCTTTCTATTAATGGTCAGCGCATTGTGGCCACTACCGAGATCCGGCTGGCTGCGCCTTTTATTAACGTTAACCTTACCCGTATAGTACCGCCATATCATATTCTGGTGATCGGCAATCCCGATAACCTTAAAGCCACCATGGATATTTCTGGTGGAGTGGTTGAATATTTAAGAGAACTTGGAGCACGTGTAGAAATTCAAACTAACGATCAGTTAACGGCGCCGTCTTACAGCAGTGGCCGTCAATAAAGAAGGTGTCCTTGATGTGGTTAGGGATTTGGGCTCTGCTTGGGCTGGTTCTGGGGGTGACAATCGGGTTGAATATTCCCTTGTTGTTCCCCTTATCGTTTGCCAAGTATATGTCCGTGGCCGTGCTTGCTGCTCTGGATTCAGTATTCGGCGGTATCCGGGCGGCCATGGAAGACACTTTTGATCATACTATTTTTATCACCGGTTTTTTTAGTAACGCTTTGCTGGCAGCGGGGTTGGCTTTTGTGGGTGAACGGCTGTGTATTGACCTGTACCTGGCTGCAGTAGTAGCCTTTGGTGTACGGTTGTTTCAAAATCTGGCCATTATCAGGCGTCACCTGCTAAAGAAATAATTTACTTGGAACATAGAGGAGAAATTATCCTGCTTGTTGAATTTTAATGCTTTAAAGCGCCGGCAGGAGAGTGTCTCATGGCTAAAACAGGTGTGGTAGCAGGTCTGGACATTGGGAATTCCAAGGTGATAGCTTTTGTAGCTCGTGCCGGCCGGCCGGGCGTTATAACAGGAGTGGGCAAAAGCGCTTCTTTGGGAATGCGTAAAGGAATGATCTATGACCCGCAGTTGCTTGCCTCTTCTATCTCCCGGGCAGTGGAAGAAGCTTCAAATATTGCGGGCGCAAAAATTCAAAGCGTTTGTGCAGGTATTGCCGGCTGCGATGTCCGGGTAATTACTTCTCAGTCAAGGGTATCGTTAAAGAAAAATCGGCAGGTAAAGAAGCGGGACATAGATAATTTATTGTGGCACGCCAGCCAGGTGGGCATATCTGACGGTTATCAGGTAATTCAAGTTATTCCAAAAGAGTTTGTAATAGATGATGTTTTGCCGGTAAAAGATCCCGTAGGAATGATTTGTTCCTGCCTGGAAACGAAGATAAAAATAGTAATTGTAAATAACGAGTTAATAAAAAATTTAATTCTTTCTTTAGAACTGGCAGGGTTGAAGGTTGAAAAAGTGGCCTTGAATCTGCTTGTTGCCGCCGGTGAGGTGCTCGGAGAAGTAGAAAAGGAACTGGGTGTGGCACTGGTGGATTTGGGTGGGAGCACCACGGGAGTGGGAGTATTCAACCGGGGAGGACTGGTTGAGATGGCCGTTTTACCCGTGGGAGGCGAACATATAACTGGCGATCTGGCTGTTGGGTTAAAAACTTCTCTAACGAATGCTGAACTGTTGAAGCGCCGGGTAGGTCTGGCCGGAGGAGAAGAACAAGACAGGGAAATCTCCGCCATGACAATCCAAATTATCCGGGCCAGGGTTGAAGAAATACTTGCGCTGGTAAAGGAACAGGTTTTTAAGTTTACTAACGGGTCAACTTTGCCCTGCGGGTTAATATTGACAGGAGGGGGTGCCCTGCTTAAAGAAATAACTGAGATGTCTGGAAGGTATTTTAACTTGCCGGCGCGCGTGGGAGTGCCGGAAGCTGGTACGGTAGGGGAAATTGATTCAAACCCTGCCTGGTCTGCAGGTGTGGGTTTAATCAGGTATGGAGAAGGATTTAAAAAAAGGGGGGGAAGCAATGCTCGACTTTGAACTGGATATGGATCAATTTGCCAGTATTAAGGTTATTGGTGTAGGAGGCGGCGGGAATAACGCGGTTAACCGGATGATTCAGGCCGGCCTTAAAGGCGTGGAGTTTATTGCTGTAAATACTGACACTCAGGCTCTGCAACTCATCCAGGGCAACAATAAAATACAGATTGGCGCCAAATTAACTAAGGGGTTGGGTTCCGGGGGTATTCCGGAGATTGGCACAAAGGCTGCCGAAGAAAGCAGGGACGATATTTTCCAGGTTTTAAAAGGCGCAGACATGGTTTTTGTCACGGCAGGTATGGGAGGCGGCACGGGCACGGGGGCGGCTCCCATAGTGGCCGAAGTTGCCAAAGAGGTAGGCGCTCTGACAGTAGGTGTGGTAACCAAGCCGTTTACCTTTGAGGGCCGCAAGCGAATGAGCCAGTCGGAAGCAGGTATTCAAAACCTGCGGGAGAAGGTGGATACTTTAATTATCATTCCTAATGATCGTTTGTTACAGGTAATTGATAAACACACTTCGATGGTGGAAGCGTTTCGCATTGCCGATGATGTTTTGCGCCAGGGAGTACAGGGGATATCGGATTTAATTGCCGTGCCCGGTTTAATAAATCTGGATTTTGCCGATGTGAAAACGATCATGAAAGATACCGGTTCGGCCTTGATGGGAATTGGCATAGCCAGCGGTGAAGGCCGGGCTACGGAGGCAGCCAAGATCGCTATTTCCAGTCCTCTTTTAGAGACATCTATTGAGGGAGCGAAAGGGGTATTGTTAAACATAACAGGAGGACCATCTCTGGGGCTGTTTGAAGTTAACGAAGCTGCAGAGATTATTGCCCAGGCTGCCGAACCGGAAGCCAATATTATTTTTGGAGCTGTA
>DMIY01000084.1 GCA_003457075.1 Desulfotomaculum sp.
AAAATATTTAATCATACTCTGGGTCACGTCAAAGTCAGCGATCACACCATCCTTCATCGGTCTGATGGCTACAATGTTGCCCGGCGTTCGACCGATCATCTGCCTGGCTTCTTCACCTACCGCCAGCACCCGGCCGCTGTCCCGCTCAATAGCGACAACCGAAGGTTCCCGCAGAACAATACCCCTTCCTTTAACGTAAACCAAAGAGTTGGCGGTACCCAGGTCTATTCCCATATCTTTAGAAAACAAACCTATACGCAATTTCTTCACTCCTCCAAATAATGCGATCGGATGCGTTACATTAAACCCTTAGCTTTAAAGCTGGTAAACTTATTATCTCCAATGATCAGGTGATCAAGAATCTCGATACCTATTATATGACCGGCTTCCAATAAACGCCTGGTTACCTCTATATCTTCCCTGCTCGGAGCAGGATCTCCACTTGGATGGTTATGTGCTAAAATCAATGCTGCTGCACTCCGTTTAATTGCGTTCCTGAACAATTCACGCGGATGTACCGCGGACGAATTTAATGTTCCGATAGAAATAATCTCCCGGCCAATCACCTGGTTTTTAACGTTCAATAAAAGTGCTCTGAAATGCTCACGATCCAGGTTCCGCATTTCCTCCATCACCAGCCGGACTGCATCTTCAGGAGTTTTAATTACGGCCCGCTCGCCAAAACTATCGGTAGCCACCCGTTTACCCAATTCCAAAGCTGCCTTTACCTGGGCAGCTTTAGCCGGTCCCATGCCTTTTATATCACTTAGTTCTTCTATGCTGGCATGGATCAGCGCCCGTAGTCCGTTAAAACGCGTAAGAACAACAGTAGCTAATTCCAAAGCAGTGCCTGCAGCCGAGCCTGTACGCAGTAATATGGCCAGCAATTCCACATCAGTTAGAGCTGGAGCGCCTTCCCTGATCAGGCGTTCGCGGGGCCTTAAACCGGCGGGCATATCTTTAATTGTTAAATGATACTGTACCTCATCCAAAAGTCCTTATAACCCCCCAGGATCCAGTACATCCACCCCGAATTCCTTCAACATCTGCGCCAGGCGGGCTATGGGTAAACCGACAACGTTAAAAAAACACCCCTTAATACCATCAATAAAAATAGCCCCCAGCCCCTGGGCAGCGTAAGCCCCCGCCTTGCCAAGAGGCTCACCCGTAGCCACATAACGCTTAATCTCGTTCTCTGTAAGAGGCTTAAACTTTACTTTCGTCTGTTCGCAAGCTACCAGAACGCGTCCGGCAGGTTTTTCCACCACAGCCACACCTGTATAAACATCATGCTGCCTGCCCTGCAACAGGCGCAACATCTTTTCTGCTTCCCTTGCATCAGCAGGCTTGCCCAATACCTGTCCACTGCAAACAACAATAGTATCGGCCCCAATAACCAGCCCTTGCGACACAGCCCCTGCAGCAGCTCTTGCCTTGCGCTCCGCCAGTATTTCCACCTGCCGGCGGGGAGGCGCTTCAACATCCATCATTTCATCCACCAGCTTTGTCAAAACAAAAAATGGCAAACCCACCTGTTCCAGCAACATGCGGCGGCGAGGTGAAGAAGAAGCCAGGTACAGCATAGAAGAGTCTTTTCCCCCCTACATATTGCGGTACAATATGTAACCAAAAATTAAACCGATCACTGTTAAAAGCCCTAGATCAAAAGTCAGGCCAAAAGTCAACTCAATAAAATGCATATCCAGCGTTGCAGGCTTAATCCCCAGCGAACCAATCGCCTTTAAAACGGACAGCCCCGGCGGTAAAATAGACGCCACCGCATCACCTGCCAGCCCGCCCAGCAATAAGAGAAGTACTAACAACCACGGACTTTTATACTGTTTAAAAGATTTAGCCATCGTTTTCACCCGCAAATAATTTTTTTCGCCTCTTAGTCTATCATTTTATACAAGAAGTGACAAGCTATGTTTTAGCCTGCAACCCTGACGATCATTTCCACCTCCACCGGCGCGCCCGATGGAAGTTCCGCCACACCAACAGCATAAACGGGAGTGCCTGCCGGCTTCGCCCAAAAGCTCCAGCAGCAATTTAAGACGTCCCGTTGAGCACAGCAGGCTGCTCTTCAAAGCCTAAAAGCACTGTTGACAAACCCTGTAACCCAGATTCAAAATCATCACCACCTTCGACCCAGCAAAAACTCCCTCGCCTCTGCCACCATGTACAAAGAGCCCGTAATACAAACCACATCATTAACAGCAGCCACCTCCATGCCCTGAAGGACAGCATCTTTTATGCACTTTACGGCATATACCTCTTGCACATAACGCCGGGCCTCCCCTGCCAGGCGCTGCCAGTCACCGGATCGCGGGCTGTTTGGCCGGGTAACCACCACCGCACGCGCCCGGGGTGCAAGCTCCGCTACCACCCCGGCACATTGTTTATCTCCCAGCATACCCAGTACCAGGACGACTTCTTTTTCCGGAAAATAATCATCCAGGGCACGGCGCAGGCTTTTTGCGCCGTCGTAGTTATGAGCGCCGTCAATAACAGCCAGCGGGCGTCTACCCAGGATTTCCAGGCGCGCCGGCCAGCTTGTCCCGGCCAATCCCCGGCAAACAGCATTTTTTGAAATCGCGTAGCCCTGCTCAGACAGCACATCCACGGTGGCCACCGCCACGGACGCATTAGCCAGTTGATGGCGGCCCAGCAAAGGCAGAAAAAGATCAGTATAGTCTTCCCTTAATCCTTTTACTGAAAACCGCTGCCCCGCCACCGAAAAGTCTTCTCCGCCGGCTTCCCAAAAAACCTGCCGGTATAAAGGAGATGACTGTTTTCCAAGATGCCCATTTTCCACCCTGACCAACGGAGAATCTTTATGCTGGCAGGTTTTATAAATTACCTCCAGCGCCTCCCCGTCACCGGCAGCAGTAACTACCGGAACACCGTTTTTAATGATCCCCGCTTTAACCGTAGCAATATCTTTAACAGTGGAACCCAGATAATCCATGTGGTCCATGGATACATTGGTGATTACAGACACCAGCGGGTTCACCACATTGGTAGAGTCGATGGCCCCGCCCAAACCTACCTCTAAAACTAAAAAATCCACCTTCTCTTCTAAAAAGTACTGAAAAGCCAGAGCGGTGCTGACCTCGAATTCCGTAGGATGCTCAAACCCCTCCGACACCATAGCGTCCAGGTGAGTACGAAGGCTGGTAATCAACTGCGCCACCCGCTCAAAAGAAATTTCCACTCCATTGATACAGTAACGCTCAGTATAAGAGTGCAGGTGAGGAGAGATAAAGGTACCCGCTCTATACCCCGCAGCCTTCAATATGGCTGCCACCATGGCCAGTGTGGAACCCTTGCCATTAGTGCCGCCAATATGAATAACCTGCAAAGGCAAGTGGGGATTCCCCACCCTGCGCAATAACTCAGTAACCCGGCCCAGACCAAAATTAAAGCCAAACCTGGTTAAATTCTGCAGGTACTCCACGGCCTCGTGATAATTCAACTTTAAAACCCCTCCTCCTGAAACCATTTCGACAATTTTTCAAAAAATCCTGTGCCTGCCCGGCTACCTTAAAGGTTAATGCGCACAAATCCTTCAAAAGCAGGCTTGCAAAAACCCTCTTTTTCAAATGAGAGAAAACAGGAAAGAAATTTTTTAAAACCAGGTTGTCAGGAAAGGAAAAAATGGTATAATTTTATTGGCATCCCCTGTTTTTTAGTTCCTTTTTGGGTTTTACTGAATAGTTGCAAGAGTTATACTTATATTGCCTTTGAAGTAAGTACTTGTAATAATGGTATCTATTAAAGGAGTTTGTAAAGACATGTCTATTACCAAAATTTCTCCAACTTCCAGCCAACTGCTAAACCGGGAAAACTGCCTTCTGGTTGTTATTGATGTCCAGGAGAAACTGATGCCGGTAATTGCAAAAGGTGTAAGGGTAATCAATAATCTGGTGGTTCTTTTAAAATTTGCACGCCTTACCGGTCTCCCTGTAATTG
>DMIY01000107.1 GCA_003457075.1 Desulfotomaculum sp.
GAGTTGACCATCCAAAGCTAAAGTTCCGTTAAAGTCAAAAACGGCGATCTCCAGGTTAAGTTTACCGAAGTAGGGAATATCCGCTCGAATAATCTTAACGACCCCCTTTTTTGGGCGCATCCCGGTTTTTGCGCTCTTTCAAAATTATCAATAACCCGCCAGCCGCCAGGAAGCCCATACTTGCCCCGAAATAGAAGGGCGCTGAAGCACTGAAAAAATCCCATAAAAGACCCGCAAATAATGACGCAGGCAGGAGGGCCAAGCCGGCGAGGGTGGCGTGCAGCCCAATGACAGTTCCCCGCAAATGAGCCGGAGCAATATCGGCCAGAAGAGCTTTTTCCACTCCTTCTGTAAGCGCTATGTAAAATCCATAAATGATAAAAAGAGACCATAGTAAATATTGCTGAGCAGCTAAGGCGAACCCCAGGTAAACCAGAGCGTAAAGAGAGTAACCGATGACCAGGATCCCCCTGCGGCCAATACTGTCGGATATTCTTCCCGCAGGATAGGCCAGGATCCCATAACTGACATTGAAAGCTAAGTAAAACAAAACCACCGAAAGCGTAGAAGCACCCAGATTACTTGCTCTGAGCAAAAGGAACTGGTTTGAAGAGTTGCCCAGGTTAAAAATGAAAGTCAGAATTAAAAAGGCTTTTAATTTAGGATCGAGGGCTGACCAGGAAAAAGAGAGTTTCTCCTGGTCAGTCTGCACTTCCCCCGGCTGCCGGACAAGGAAAAGGGCACTGACTCCCATTAAGGCCGGGATCATGGAAATAAGGAAAACCTGTTTAAAGTCTGAGGTATTGCCCAGCAATAGCATATAGGCAATTATAACCCCGATAACTGCGCCAAATGTATCCATTGCCCTATGCAGCCCGAAAGCGTGGCCCCGGGCACCTGCCTGAGCTGACTCGGCAATGAGAGCATCGCGCGGAGCAGTCCTGACCCCTTTTCCCAAGCGGTCTATCACCCTTGAGAGCAATACCCCGTTCCAGGATCCGGCCTGAATCAAAAAGACTTTACCCAGGAAAGAAGCGGCATAGCCGGCAATGGCTATTTCCTTTTTCCTCCTGGTCTTGTCTCCCCAATATCCCGAGAGCACTTTCAGCAAACTGGCCAAACTTTCAGCAATTCCCTCAATAACCCCAAGGATTGCCGGGCTGGCGCCAAGTGTGGCTGTTAAGAAAATCGGTAAAAGCGGGTAAACCATCTCAGTGCTGACGTCGGTTAAGAAGCTTACGATACCCAGTATTATTATGTTGAACAATCTTTTTGGGTACCTCCTTATATTACTCGACTGCTTTACCAGGAGATATTGACTTCTTTTGCCAACTGAAAGAAGGCCATTTCCCTGAGAGGCCATTTCCCTAAAAAACAAGCTCCTGCCAAATGTGATATCCAGCAGGAGCCATCAGCTTTTCAGCGGTAGGTGAGCCCCATCACCCTGTAATTTCAATAGCATCAATATCAATAGTTTACCGGATAATACCAGCAACTGCAACCCTGCTTTTGGGGACCCCCCTGATCTGCGCGGAGGGATCAGGGTTCAAGAAAAGCCTCGTACCCTGGATAGCAGACGACGGCAGATGAGGGAACAATGGCCCGGTTTTCCAGGTTCCCGGCCGGCCCTGTTAAATCGCTTCTTCAATACTGGAATACTGGTACATTATTTTGCCTCTCTCAGGGTTATGCTTAGTTCAAGCGTCTGATTTGATCTCTTGACGATAAATTTGACTACATCCCCAACCTTATAGGATTCGAGGATACTTTTTACTTCAGTTGCTGTACTGACATTCTGGCCATCGACACTGACAATTCTGTCTCCGGATCGAAAAGACGATGAATTGGTAACCTCAGCTATATAGACCCCTAATTCACGCAGACGATACTTTATGGCTGTCATTTCGTCTGAAATATCCAATAGCTCTGCTCCAAGATCAATTCTGCCCGGAACATAACCATAGGTAATAATTTTCTGGATAACATCTTTTACGCTGTTAATTGGAATAGCAAAGCCAAGCCCCTCAATATCTGACCCGCTGGATTTTGCATTCACAATTCCAATAAGTTCAGCCTTTTCATTGAATAACGCCCCACCCGAGTTGCCCGGATTGATTGCTGCCGTGGTCTGAAGAAGTGTCATCTCTTCTCCGTCAATTGTAATCGTTCTGTTGAGTGCGGAAATAATACCCTCTGTCACTGTTCCTCCAAGTTGACCAAGGGGATTGCCGATAGCTACGGCGAGTTCACCTACAACAAGAGTATCAGAGTCCCCGAATGTCACTGCCTTCAAATCAGCAGCTGTTATTTTGAGAATGGCCATATCAGTCTGGGTGTCGCGGCCAACCAGCGTGGCATCGCAGCTATCCCCGCTTGTCAGTCTGACAGTGATTTTGCCGGCGCCTTCGATGACGTGATTATTCGTGACTATATAGCCATCACTTGAAACTATAACCCCACTGCCCGCCCCCTCTGAAACAAACTGTCTGATCCTGTTGCCGGAGGTTACGGTTTCGGTGGCGATTTCAACCACACTGTCTGCTGTCAGGGCAGCTATCTGGGGGATTGTCAACTCGTTCATGTTCGTACTGACTGTTGAAAGTATATCTGTCTGCCTGGTTGTACTTGATGAGTTGATGCCGACTGCCAATTCCGAATTGGATTGGCTCAATGTCTTACTGCTGCCACAACCGCATAGTACCAAAAAAGACATGCTGATCGTCAGGAAAGATACCAAAGCTCGTTTTCCAT
>DMIY01000038.1 GCA_003457075.1 Desulfotomaculum sp.
ATTGTACGCTCCGGAAGCCGTTCCGGCTTGCTGTTGCCTGATCTGGAAGGCATTGATACGGCAGAAGAACAGGTTGCCATTGCCAGGCAAAAGGCGGGCATAGAGCCGGACGAGCCTGTTCAATTACAAAGGTTTAAAGTAGAGCGGTATACTTAATCAGTCGTTAGATGTCAAAAGCAGAAGCAAAAAGATAAGCGGCATCCTGCCGCTTATCTTGCAGATGAAAAAGGAAGGTGAAAGGCGTGCAGGAAGCTCTCTTTTACGAAAAAAAAGAAAACGGCCGGGTGGCATGCCGCCTGTGCCCCCGGTTATGCGCTATTCGCCAGGGACATACCGGTTTCTGCAACGTTCGCCGTAATGTGGATGGTGTCCTCTATGCCCTCAACTACGGTAAATATTCATCTTCTGCCCTGGACCCCATGGAAAAGAAACCTCTTTACCACTTCTATCCGGGTTCCTATATATTTTCGCTTGGTACGGTAGGCTGCAGCCTACACTGTGGTTTTTGCCAGAACTGGGAAATAGCCCACGGGGACGCTCCCACACGCAACATGACCCCGCAAAAAGCAGTAGAAAGCGCCAAACGGTACCGGCAGCAGGGGCACTCATGTGCAGGCATAGCTTATACTTATTCAGAACCCTTCGTGTGGTATGAATTTGTGTACGACACTGCACAACTGGCCAGGGCAGAAGGCTTAAAAAACGTCCTGGTTACCAACGGCTACGTTAACGAAGAACCCTTGAAACAAATCCTTCCATACATTGATGCCATGAATATTGACGTCAAGGGTTTTACCGGTGAATACTACCGGTCTACATGTGCAGGAAAGCTGGAACCTGTATTGCGGACGGTAGAAATTGCATATACCAGATGCCACGTGGAATTAACCACCTTGTTGGTAACCGGTCTTAATGATTCTCCTGAGGAAACCGGCCGCCTGGTTTCCTGGGTTGCCGGGCTCGACCCGGAGATTCCCCTGCATTTTTCCCGTTACTTTCCGCATTATAAGATGGATCTTCCTTCTACCCCTATGGAAACATTGCAGCGGGCATGGGAAATAGCCAGGGAGAAACTAAGTTATGTGTATATAGGTAATGCTCCGCAGTTGAAGGCGGAGAGTACCTTCTGCCCGCAATGCGGACTCGAAGTTATTGAACGTTATGCTTATACTATTCGAATGCCGGGACTGGATGGCAACAAGTGCCGCCGCTGCGGTCATGCCATTCGCCTGGTGGGCATCGCGGGGAGTACACAAAATGACTGATCAAAGCATTTTTGCACTGGATATTGGTACCCGTACCGTAATTGGTATAGTGGGGGGGGGGGGACGACAAGTTCCACCTTCTTGCCCAGGAAATAGTGAAGCACGCCGGCAGGGCCATGTATGACGGTCAGATTCATGGCCCTGCTAGATATTGGAGCCGGCACTTTGGATATCGTCATCATCAGGGACGGCGCCATTGTTGCCTATGGAACGGATATGGTTTGAGACAAGCTCAAATTTACAGGCACGAGCCAGGTCTGGTAGTCTTTAGAGTTGATGATAATGAATATTAAGGGTTGCCGCCAATGAAAACGCCATTGGCTTTATTTGATGGTTTCCAATAGTGTCCTGTGGGTTCCATTTCTACGAGTAATCCATCCCTTAAGAACTCGGCTGCCTTATCCGGGACATCTTATGTTTTGGGAACTTATAGTACCCCCACCCACCAGGTAATCATCCTGGTAGTAAACCACTGCCTGGCCGGGGGTAACTGCCCGCTGGGGAGTTTCAAAAAGCACGTGGACTTTTCCATCTTCCATCGGGGTAATGGTAGCCGGTACAGGTTGGGCATTATAGCGAATTTGAGCCTGTGCCTCCATCGGCTCTTCCAGTTTCTCAATTAAAACAAAGTTGTTATCCTCAGATGTCAGTTCGCTGCTGAAAAGCGCCTCCTGCGGCCCGATAATTACCGCGTTGCGTTGCGGATCTATGCCCACCACATACACCTTTTCGCCCAGGGCTATCCCCAGTCCCCGGCGCTGACCAATAGTATAAAAGGGAATGCCTTTATGCTGTCCAATTACCCTTCCCTGCGTGTCCAGCAACGGGCCGGGCTTGAATTTTTCTCCTGTCCATTCCGTAATAAAATCATGGTAATTATCATGAACGAAACAAATTTCCTGGCTTTCAGGCTTGTCAGCCACCGGCAAATTTTTTTGGGCCGCTATCAGCCGTACCTCGCTCTTGGTGTATTCTCCCAAAGGCATCAATATATGGGCAGCCTGCCGTTGGGTAATATTATAAAGAGCATAAGCTTGATCCTTACGCCTGTCTTTGGCCCGGCGCATTATGTAACGGCCCCGCCGGCTGTCGAAGAAAAGCAAGGCATAGTGACCGGTAGCTATAAAACCGGCTCCCAGCAACAAAGCCTTCTCCAGCAAGGAATCAAACTTGATATAGCGGTTACAGGCGATGCAGGGGTTAGGAGTACGTCCCCTTAAATATTCATTACAAAAGTAATCTATTACCTTTTCTGCAAAAAGAGGCTGAAAGTTCATAACATAATGGGGTATGTTTAACCGGTCAGCCACCAGCCGGGCGTCTTCTACTGCAGCCAGGGAACAGCAGCCTACGTATTCCCCCCCCACTTCTGTCACCGCAGGATCCCAGATCTGCATGGTTACCCCAATTACTTCGTATCCTGCTTCAACTAAAAGGGCGGCGGTAACTGAACTATCCACGCCGCCGCTCATGGCCACAATCACTTTCACAAAACTCACCTACGCGTGTTTTTTGTGTTTCTTTTGGTAATCCTCTATAGCCGCATGCAGGGCATCTGCAGCCAGGTTTGAGCAGTGCATCTTCT
>DMIY01000198.1 GCA_003457075.1 Desulfotomaculum sp.
CTAAATTTTCTTGAAGAGGCCCTGTTGAGTTATATAAGTATTGTGTCCTCATAATTCCATAATTCAGTCAACGGGCCAGGCGGTTAATCCCTCGTTGCGCGCCTGCTCTAACAAAAAGATGTAGCGTTTTTGAGCAGCAATGATCTTATAAGTTATATAATCTACGAGATTTTGTTCAGCCACCAGGTTGAATTCCTGTAAGGCATATCGCCAGGACTGACGTGACTCATCTATTGTTTTCAGCAGCGTGGGTGACAGTGAGTGCTGCGGGGAGGTCTGTTTTCCCGGCAGTTTGATGCGAAAAGATAGCCCGCACAGTTGTAATTTCCTCACTAATGATCACACCTTTTTTATTATGTATATGTATTACGTCTGATGCAAATTACTGGCAGCGAAGCGAGCGTTTCATATTTCCCCCTTCGATTAAACATAATACAGGTAAGCGTAGAAATCAGGGAGGGAAACGGATGCGCAGTGCGCTCAGGTGGATAAGCCTGCTGGTAATGGTAATGTGTCTGATTTTAATAAACGGATGCGGCCAGCGCCCCGAAAGAAAACCCTTGACTCCCAAGTTAAAAATTATTGTCGCCCTGTCTGATTTGTGCCTGGACGGTAATCAGATTGTACGCAAAGTAATGGAAGAAAGAAGCAAGAAGGAAGATGTAGAGTTAACTTTTCTGGACGCTAAAAGCGATGCGCGAGAACAAGAAAGGCAATTGGAACGAATTCTTGAAAAACGCTCCCAGCGTGTAAAGACGGTTGTTATTCAGGCGGTAGATCCCACATCAATTTATTCCGTTATTGAACGTTTTAAAAAAGAAAACATAAAAATAGTAACCCTGGAAACTTTGCCTCAAAATGTTCCCGTAGATGGCTATGTTGCTTCTGATCACAGCATGGCCGGTCAGTTGCAGGCCCGTTTTGTGCTGAATGTGTTAAAGGGTGCGGAAGGCGAAATCATTCCCCCGGTTGATTCCCGGCGCCTGCCTTTTAATGCTGTTATCTTAAAAGGGGACCCTTCGGACCTGATAGCCGAAGGTGTTGTAGCGGGGATCCGGTCTGTGTTTAATGAAGATTCCCGGGTGCGGGTAATTCAAGAAGTGGAACATGTGCGTGGCAAGCCTGAATCAGCCGTGATCACCGTCCGGCAGTTGCTGGCAAAGTACAATAATCAGATTGATCTCATCCTGGCTACCGATAGCCGCCTGGCTATGGCCGGGGTGCAGGCGCTGAAATCTGCGGGCCTTAACAAACGGGTTTTAACTTTAGGATTTGGGGCGGATAAAGAGGCGTCACGTGCTCTTTTAGCAGGAGAGCACGATGCTGAAGTTGATCCCATGCCCGAGTTGTTGGGCCAGTACGCTTTCGATGCCGCAGTGAACCTGGCCGGGGCGGCTCACTGGCAGTACGATACCCGCGTCTTAAGTGGTGATTATAGCGTTCCAGCACGAATAATTCCTGTGCGCCTGATTAAGAAAACCAACGCCTATTTGCTTGAACAGCGGTGGGGTAAAGAAATACGTTCTGGAGGATTTGAATCTGGAGAAGAGGGAAAAAAGGAACAGGAAAAGGGAAAGGGTGGTGAGAACGGCCAGGATCAAGAAAAGCGCCAGGACGAAGGAGAACAGGGCAGCCAGGAGGGAAACGGGCAAAAAAAGAAAACCAGGCTGCGGATCACCACGCAGGAGGGGAAAAAGATCGAAATGGACATTCCCGGGGAAATAAAGAGCATCGAAACAGTGGAAGAGGGACAGGAAAAGCAGCAGGATACAGCAGGGACTGAGGATATCGGCGGCGAATAAAATTATTAGGTTAAATCTTGTTCGGGAAGAAGTGACTAAGCTGGTGCTCTTTTATTTGAAGTCCGATTTCAGCCCACGTGGCGATCAACAAAAGGCTATTCGTGATCTTGTAGAAGGTTTAAAAAAGGGCTACCAAATGCAGGCGTTGCTGGGAGTAACAGGCAGCGGCAAAACATACACGATGGCTCAAGTAATCCAGGCCGTCCAACGCCCGTCGCTTGTCCTGGCGCCAAATAAAACGCTTGCCGCTCAACTATGCAGTGAGTTCAGAGAATTTTTCCCCGGCGCCGCAGTGGAGTATTTTATCAGCTATTACGATTACTACCAGCCGGAAGCATATATTCCGCAAACAGATACCTATATCGAAAAAGACTCTTCAATCAACGACGAAATTGATAAGCTGCGCCATTCCGCAACATGTGCCCTTTTTGAGCGGCGGGATGTGATTATTGTGGCCAGCGTATCCTGTATTTACGGCTTGGGTGATCCGGGGGAATACAGGGATCTGGTAATTTCTCTGCGCCGGGGGGCTGCCTGTGAGAGGGATGCTTTATTACGCAAGCTGGTAGATATTCAATATCAGCGAAACGATATTAGTTTTACCCGTGGCACGTTCCGCGTTTTAGGAGACGTGCTTGAAATTTACCCTGCTTCTTACACTGAAAGAGCAATCCGGGTGGATCTCTTTGGTGACCAAATTGATCGCCTACTTGAATTCGATGTCGTAAGCGGGGAGATTTTAAGTGAACGTCAACATGTGTCTATTTTTCCAGCCAGCCACTATACCGTTTCCCGTTCCCGGCTGGAGCAGGCTATTGCCAGCATTGAAGTTGAGCTTGCCGGCCGGTTGGCCGAATTGCAGGCCTGCAGCAAACTCCTGGAAGCCCAGCGGCTGGAGCAGCGTGTCAATTACGAAATTGAAATGATGAGCGAAATGGGGTATTGTAAGGGCATTGAGAACTACTCCCGCCATCTTACCGGCAGATTACCGGGTGAACCTCCTTACACTTTAATTGACTACTTCCCGGATGATTTCTTAATGTTCATTGATGAATCACACGTGGCCGTTCCCCAGGTAAGGGGTATGTACGAAGGGGACCGTTCCCGGAAAAAAACGCTGGTTGAACATGGTTTCCGGCTGCCGTCCGCCTTTGATAACCGGCCTTTGATGTTCCATGAATTTGAGCGCAGGATTAACCAGGTAATTTTTGTTTCCGCCACTCCCGGTACTTATGAACTTGAGCACAGCCGGCAGGTGGTGGAACAGGTCATCCGGCCTACCGGCCTGGTAGACCCGGATTTGTCTGTGCGGCCGACCCGGGGTCAGATAGATGATCTGTTGGGAGAGATTCGTCAGCGTGTAGCCGGCAAGCAACGCGTCCTGATCACTACACTTACTAAAAAGATGGCTGAAGACCTCACTGACTACTTGCGGGGAGTAGGCACCCGCGTCCGTTACATGCATTCAGACATTAATGCTCTCGAACGCATGGAGATTATCAGGGATCTGCGGCTGGGCGCCTTTGATGTGCTGGTGGGGATTAATCTCTTGCGGGAAGGGTTGGATCTGCCCGAAGTAAGCCTGGTGGCTATTCTTGACGCTGATAAAGAAGGTTACCTGCGTTCCGAGCGTTCCCTGAT
>DMIY01000128.1 GCA_003457075.1 Desulfotomaculum sp.
CTCAAGAGCCACACCATCAAGTTCAAAAAGCTTTTCATATTGTTTGACCAGGGCATTTTTCGGTTCAGTCAAAATGCGAATTAAAGCCTCTTCGTCTAAAGCATCTACCGTGACGATTATTGGCAGCCGGCCGACGAATTCCGGAATCAATCCGTACTTTAACAGATCCTCGGGCATGATGCGCTTTAGAATTTCACCAATCTTTTGTTCGCGTTTGGGTTGCAGTTCTGCTCCGAAGCCCATGACCTTTTTACCAATCCGGTTCTGGATGATCTTTTCTATACCATCAAAAGCCCCTCCGCAAAGGAAGAGAATGTTGGTAGTGTCCAACTGGATAAATTCCTGATGGGGATGCTTACGCCCACCCTGGGGAGGAACGCTGGCCACCGTACCCTCCAGGATCTTGAGCAGGGCCTGCTGGACACCCTCACCGGATACGTCCCTGGTAATAGAAGGATTTTCAGACTTGCGGGCAATTTTATCGATTTCGTCAATATAAATAATACCCTTTTCGGCCTTTTCTATGTCGTAATCAGCGGCCTGAATAAGTTTCAACAGGATGTTTTCCACGTCTTCACCCACATAACCGGCTTCGGTAAGCGAAGTGGCGTCCGCAATAGCAAATGGTACATTGAGCAGCTTGGCCAGGGTTTGAGCCAGAAGCGTCTTGCCGCAGCCAGTGGGACCCAGTATTACAATGTTGCTTTTTTGCAGCTCTACGTCATCTATTTTATCGCCCAGGTTTATTCGCTTGTAATGATTGTAAACCGCAACGGCCAGAGATTTTTTCGCCTCTTTCTGACCTATTATGTACTGGTCGAGGAATTCTTTAATCTCCTTTGGTTTGGGAATATCACCCATTTCCAGGCTTAAATCTTCGTTTAATTCTTCTTCGATTATTTCGTTGCACAACTCTATGCATTCATCACAAATGTACACGCCAGGCCCTGCTACCAGTTTTTTTACCTGATCCTGTAATTTGCCGCAAAAGGAACACTTGAGCTGGCCTTTTTCATTGAACATAATTTTTCACCTCTTTTTTTCAACTTACTTGTGAACCGTAAACACTTCATCTATAACGCCGTATTCTTTTGCCTCAGCAGCAGACATGAAATAATCACGCTCTGTGTCTTGGGCTATTTTTTCTTTTGATTGCCCGGTGTGTTTTGCCAGCAGGTCATTTAAAATATCTTTCATGCGCAGGATTTCCCGGGCGTGAATGTCAATATCCGTAGCCTGGCCTTGTACCCCTCCCAAAGGTTGATGCAGCATGATCCGGGCGTAGGGGAGGGCATACCGTTTCCCCCTAGCTCCTGCGGCCAGCAAAAATGAGCCCAGGCTGGCCGCCTGACCCAGACAAATAGTAGATACGTTGGGCTTGACATACTGCATGGTGTCATAAATAGCCATCCCGGCGGTAATTACCCCCCCTGGAGAATTGATGTACACGTGGATATCTTTCTCGGGGTCGTCCGCCTCCAGGAAAAGCATCTGGGCAATAGCCAGGTTGGCTATGTAATCGTCAATGGCCCCACCAAGAAAAACAATCCTGTCTTTTAATAAACGGGAATATATATCGTAAGCCCGTTCACCGCGGTTGGTTTGCTCTATTACGATTGGTACCAGCACAGACATGATAAAAAACCTCCTCCTTCTTCGTTTATAATAACAGATGTATTTTCTTGCTCTACACCCGTAAGATTATATTCGTCTTAGTAGTTACGATTGTTCTTCTTCTAACTTATTTTCTTCTTCCGGCTTGTTTTCGTGCGCTGTTATTTTAGCTTTGTCCAGCAGGAATTGAATGGCTTTATTGTTCCTTATCTGCTGGATAAGAGTGTTTAGTTGTCCCTGTGCCTCCAGAGTCTTACGTACTACATCTACATCTTGCTTGATTTCCAGGCTTATTTTTTCAACTTCGGCCTGTATTTCTTCCTCACCTGCGTTAAGATTTTCTATCCTGGCAATGGCTTCCAGCACCAGGGATGTTTTCAGGCTCTTTTCTGCTTCCGGGCGAAACCGGTCTTTCATTTCCTCCGGCTTGACGCCCATATAGTTCAGGTAGACATCCAGAGGAATTCCTTGTGCCTGCAAGCCTTGAACTGTTTCCCGCATCATTTCTTCCACACGTTCGTTAATCATTTCTATGGGTATATCGATTTGCGTATTTTCTACGGCTTTGTTAACCAGCGTTCGCCGGACTTCGTTTTCGGCGCGTGCCCGGGCAATTTGTTCCAGTTTATTCCTGATTTCCACCTTTAATTCCTCAAGGTTATCAAACTCGCTGATGTCTTTGGCAAACTCGTCATCCACCACGGCGAGTTCTTTTCGTTTAATGGCTTTCACCGTAATGGCAAAAACAGCATTCTTTCCCGCCAGATCCTTCCGGGAGTAGTCTTCTGGAAATGTTGTCTTTATTTCCCCGGTTTCACCAAACGCCATATCTACCAGTTTGTCTTCCACGCCGGGAAAGAATACGTTGTTGCCGACTTCCAAGTTACAGTCGGTTTCTTCCCCTCCTTCGAAAGGTTCTCCATCAATTCGACCCTCAAAATCAATAGTGATCAGATCACCTTTTTTAACCTGCCCTTCTTCCAGGGTAACCAGCCGGGCATGGCGCTGTTGCAGCCGCTCTAATTCTTTTTGGACATCTGAATCCGCAATACTTATCTCCGGCAGCGAGGCTTCCAGTTCAGTATATGACCCCAACTCCACTTCGGGTTTGACCACCACTTTTGCCTTGAAAACTACCGGTTTGCCTTCTTCTACCTGAACCAGTTCCAGTTCCGGTTGAGCAACCGGCTCTATCCCCGTATCGTTTACTGCCTTAAAATAGGCTTCAGGGATTACGGTTTCCATTGCTTCGTCTATCAATACCTGTTTGCCGATATGC
>DMIY01000162.1 GCA_003457075.1 Desulfotomaculum sp.
ACCGGATACCACCGGTAACGAAATTGGCCAGGCGGCGGATATTACCTTCACCGATGATGCAGACTGGCGGGCGGCTATTACCGGTATTACCGTAAATGGCAGTGCTTTAACCGCGGGCCAGTATACGGTTACAGCAGGCAACATCAACATTATCGCCGACGTGTTCACCGCTGCAGGTGATTATGCGGTCGCAGTTAAGGCCGGCGGTTATTCCGTTGCCAGTGTGATGCAAAATATGCTGGCTACTGGTGGTGTACCCGGGACACCCGGGACTACCGGAGATGTGGTGCTGACAATCACAGGCAACGGGGTGGCCAACGAGGTTAAGCTTACATTGGCGCAGTTGAAGGCAATGACGCAGGTCAGACAAAAATACAGCGCTATAAACACCTGGCCCACTAAAAAATGGTATGTGGGAGAAGGTGTTAGCTTGAAAGACCTGCTCGATTTGGCGGGGATGAAAGGAGGCGCCAGGCTGGTTAAATTTACTGCCGCCGACGGCTATACAATAAAGCTTACGGTGAAGGAACTGTTATATGACAAACGTTATCTCTTCCCTCATTTTAAGGACAACAGTTCCAGTGACGGCGACGGGAATATTCCCGGACCTTCAGCCGGCGCGCAAGAAGTAGAGACTGTCCTTGGCCTGGTGAGCGCCGAGGGTACTGATGATTTTGCCTATATGAACGACTTGAATTCGCCGCTGTTGATGTTGGGACAGCGGGCGGTTACCGAGCAAAGCGGCCAGTTGTTTGTGAAGATTGTAAAAAAAATTGAAGTACTTACTGATTCTCCTCAAAAATGGGATAATCCGCAGGCCAATCCGGCTGGTGGAGATGTGCCGGCGGGGACATTGGTAAAATTGAGCAACGCCCACATGGACGATGATAAGATTCATTATACAACGGACGGCAGCGCGCCGGATATGAACAGTCTCATGTATAATTGGATTGCCAGGCGGTGGTGGTCATCACGGGCGGATGTTCTGGATATTATTAATCACCCGATAGAGATTAATAAGAACACAACCATCAAGGCGGTAACAATTGGTCCAGGCAAGATGGACAGTGATGTCGTTACCTTTTCATACCTGGTAAAGGAAACTGCGACCGACACAGCCAAAATAGTTACACCCGGTACAAGCTGCACAATAAACCTCGGCAGTGAAGCCGCCATTGAAGTGCCGGCTAACGCGCTGAAGGAAACCGGCGCAGTGGAAGTAAAAATTCAGAAAGTAACCGCATTTCCCGCCGTGCCAGCAGGCCTCAAACTGGTCAGCGGCGTATATGAGTTTATCGTGGGCGACAAGAAAAGCTACAGCTTTGCCGGGAACGTGACCATAAAACTGAGTTTCGATCCCAGCGCCGTCAGCGCGGGCGAAAGTCCTGCCATCTACTACTACGACGAAGCCGCGGGCCTTTGGGTAATTATCGGCGGTACCGTATCCGGCAATACCATAACCGTGGAGGTGGACCACTTCACCAAGTTTGCTGTAATGGCAGCCATAAAAGCAGAAGAAAAAATTCCAAAAGATCAAATTCTAACAGACATCGCCGGCCATTGGGCGGAGAACAGTATCAAAGAATTGATTGCCCTCGGGGCCATTGGCGGTTACCCCGACGGCAGCTTCAAACCCGATAATACCATAACGAGGGCTGAATTTGTCACCGTACTGGTGAAAGCGTTTAAACTGGAGCCCAGAAGAGGCAAAATTTTTGCGGACATCGCCGGCCACTGGGCGCAGGACGCCGTATCTTCGGCAGTGTACTACGGCATTGTCAACGGCTATGATATTAATACATTTGGACCGGATGATCCTGTTACCCGTGAGCAAATGGCCGCCATGACAGTGAAAGCGGCCGGGTTGACTCCGGCGACGGAAAAAATCTCATTTATGGACAGCGAAAGCATATCCGGCTGGGCCAGGAACTCCATGGCCACAGCGGTGAAGAACGGGATCATCAAGGGGTATCCCGGCAACACCGTTCGTCCCCGTAACAACTCCACCAGGGCCGAGGCTGCGACGGTCATTGTAAATGCGTGTAACTGTTCAGGTGGATAGGCTGTAGGCTGTAGGCTGTTAGGAGGAAATAGGCATGACTAACAGCCTACAGCCTATAGNNCGTCGGATACGCTTGAAATCACAGGAGACGGGGTGAAGACCCCCATGACGTTTACCCTGGCGCAGCTTGAGGCTATGGAACAATACCAGCATGTGTACAGTACGGTTAACACCTGGCCCACCAAGAAATGGTACGTGGGGAAAGGGGTTAAATTGAGAAACCTGCTTGCCTTGGCGGGGATCAAAGAAGATGCCAGGCTGATTAGATTTGTTTCCAATGATGGCTACGAAGTGACGCTTACGGTCAAGGAATTATTAAAAGACAAGCGTTATTATTTTCCGCATTTAAAAGATACTAACGCCGGCGACGGGAGTGTTCCCGGTTCTCCGTCGGGGGCCGAAGAGGTGGAGCCTGTCCTGGCGTTAACCGGCGCCGAGGGTAGTAATGATCCCGCTAATATGAACGACATGAACTCATTGTTGCTGATATTTGGACAGCGGGCGGTTACCGAGCAAACAAACAATTCATTTTTAAAATATACAATAAAAATTGAAGCGCTCACCACCGCGCCGGAAAAATGGGATAATCCGAAGGCGAATATTCCCGACGGAACTGTTATCCCCGGGGGAACCATGATTAAACTTGGCAATAAACATAATAACGAAGATAAGATTTATTATACAACAGACGGCAGTGACCCGACTGTGAACAGCCCGGTTTTTAACTGGAGCGCCAGCCGCTGGTGGCCGTTAAGAAATGATTTGGACAGTATCAACCGCCCCATCGAGATTAAAAAGAACACAGTCATCAAGGCCGTCACCATTGGTCCTGGTAAGGAGAACAGCGATATTGTCACCTATATATTCACGGCTGATTTCACGGGCCGGGCAGCCGATCCGGCGAAGATCCCGGGCGGACCGCCTACCGGCGTGAGCCTCGACCGGAACACAATCGATCTTAAAATAGGCGGCACATTCCAGTTGGCGGCGGATGTAGCGCCGTACAACGCCATTGACCGGGACATAATCTGGAGTTCCAGCGACACCAGGGTAGCCACGGTGGATAATAAAGGCCTGGTAACGGTTATCGGCCCGGGAGAGGCAATCATCACCGCAAAAACAAAAGCCGGCGACTACACGGCCACCTGCATCGTAAATGGCTCAAACCGGAAAGACGGCGGTCAAAACACCTTACTTGCCGCCGGCAGCGATTCTCCGGGGAACGGGGCGCTTGAGGCGCTTGAAGAGCCGCCGGCACAGAAAGATGATGTGCGGAACCCGGCAGAGAAAGATGTCGCAGCACTTGATACGGCAGCATTGTCAAGTAAAGCGCCGGAGGTCTCCGGTGAACCGCCTGCGACGGAGGACGAATGGCAGTACCTGGCAGAAAAAAAAGATATGGCGGCCAATACTGCAGCCAACAGCGTTTCCGCGGGGCCGGGGCAGCCGGACGGCCGGTCCGGGCAGATATTCGAAATGTCGACCGGCGCTGTAACCCTGCAGTTGCAGAAGGAGCAAAATAGTCTGGATATTTATGCGGCAGTAATATTTTTAATCCTGTTCCTCTCGGGCGCAGGTAGAAGGTACACGGAATATACGAAGGAGGTAGCAAGGTGACAGGCGCTATATTGACGCCGCTCAAAGAAATGATGCATGCCATCTCGTCCGGTTTGCTGGCGCCTACCATCGCTATCCTGCTGCTGTTTGTGGCTTTCATGGTGATTGAACTGGGCGGCCTGCTGGTTGAGTTCCTAATGGAGCGGCGCAAGGTAAAGGTCAACCTGCCAGAGTTGCTAGACGCCTTTCAGAAGAAAGATGCCGGGGAGATCATGGATGAGATTGAAAATAGCCGCTTGTTCCGGCGCCAGAAAGCGGCTCTTAGAGAACTGATCGATTACGGCAGTTTGCCCGCCGCTTCCCTGCAGGCCCTGGCGCGCCGGCTGCTTGCCGGCGAGGAACTGCATTATGCGAGGATAACCAACAGGACAGACCTGGTAGCGCGTCTGGGGCCAATGTTAGGATTGATGGCCACTCTTATTCCACTCGGGCCGGGCATGATCGCTCTTGGCCAGGGTGACACCAGGACACTGGCAGATTCCCTGCTTACTGCCTTTGACGCAACAGTGTCCGGCCTGGCCGCGGCCGGCGTCGCCTTTGCCATCTCCCGGCTACGGAAAAGGTGGTATGAGGAATACTTAAGTTCTCTTGAAGCCTTGATGGAAAGCTTATTGGAGGTGTTTGCCCGTGCACGGGGGATTGAGGAGCAGAAGACTCAGAACGCTAAGGACGCCTGAAGAGGTAAATCCTCTTGAGGGCGCCATCAACATCGTGGATGCCATGCTGGTGTTTGCCTGCGGGCTGATGCTAGCCCTGGCCGTTTATTGGAACATCGACCTGGGCCCCATAGGAGAGCGCGTCAACCTGAATCGCGGGCGGGAGGTCACACAAACGCCGGGTTTACGTGATGACCTGATCGAAACCCGGGATCAGGGCAAGCTTTATGAGAAGATAGGCACGGTCTATAAAGACCCCGCAACCGGGAAGTTGTTCATGCTGACTAATAAGTAATACGAAACACTGCTTTTGTTTGCGCTTGTGTTTCCAGATAGTTAGGGAAAGGGGAGTATGATTTATGCAAGCTGTTAAAAAGAAATTGTTCAACAAGTTCTTGATGACCGTCCTGGGTTTGCTGCTGCTTGTCGCTGCATTCAACCTGACGGTTCCCGCAGCCGTACTTGCCGCGTCGGATACGCTTGAAATCACAGGAGACGGGGTGACGGCGCCGGTAAAGTTGACCCTGGCGCAGTTAAAGGAAATGGATCAAGATCAGTATCTGTACAGTGCGATTAACACCTGGCCGACGAAGAAATGGTATGTGGGAAAAGGAGTCAAATTGCGGGATTTGCTTACCAGGGCCGGGATTACAAGTGAAGCCGGGCTGATCAAATTTACTTCCACAGACAGCTACACAGTGACGCTTACGGTTAAGGAACTGCTTCAGGACAAACGTTACCGTTTCCCCAATTTCAAAACCGTTGGCGGCGGCGGTGACGGCGACGGGCATATTCCCGGAGATCCGTCGGGCAAGGTGGAGGTGGAACCGCTCATTGGACTGGTCAGCGTCGAGGGCAGTAATAATCCCGCGTATATGAATGATCTGAACTGCTTGCTGTTAATGCTCGGGCAACGGACCGTTACCGAGCAGACGGGCAATTTATTTGTTAAATATTTAAATAAAATTGAGGTATTGACCAACGAACCGGAAAAATGGGATAGCCCGCAGGCTAATCCGGACAGTGGAGCAGTGTCTGCGGGGACTATGGTGACACTGAACAATATTCATAATGACGATGACAAGATTCATTACACCACAGACGGCAGCGTCCCGACCCTGGACAGTCCGGTATATAACTGGATTGCCAGCCGGTGGTGGTCGGCCCGGGCCGATGTTTTGGGCGCTATAAATCACCCTATTGGCCCTATTAACAAAGACACAACCATCAAGGCCGTAACAATTGGCCCCGGCAAGGCGGACAGTGATGTCGCCACCTTCAACTACCGGGTTGCCGGCGCCGAACCGGGCGATCAGGGGCAGGTGGTTAATAATGGTGAGACGCCGAAACAGCCGACGATGAAAATCGTCAAGCTTGCCATCGGACAGATGGAAGCCAGTATTGACGGCGGCCCCTACACCCTTGACGCGGCGCCTATAGTCAACACCGCATCCGGCCGCACGCTGGTGCCGGTGCGTTTTGTCAGCGAAGCCCTGGGCGCCGAAGTTGATTGGAATCCTGATACCAGACAGGTAACGATCACCGATGGGGGGAAAGAAATTGTCCTTACCCTCGGCTCCAGCAAGGTTCAGATCGGCGGATTGGTGCAGGCCGCCGACTGCGCTCCGGCGACTGTCCCGCCCGGTCGCGTCTTTGTTCCCCTGCGTTTCGTAAGCGAGACCCTGGGAGCGCAGGTTGACTATGAAGCTGAAACCAGGAAGATTACGATCATCAGATAAAATTGATGGGCGGGAAGAGAAAATCCATGAACCCCAAAACGTTCTCCTATAAAAATTCCTATAAAAAATACTTTTTCCTGGGGCTTGTTTTCATGCTTGGCGTTTTCTTTTCTTCCGGCTGCAATGGCAGGGATACTGTTCCACCGGAGGAAGACGGCAGCGTTGCAAGCGAAAAGGTGGTTGTCATTACCGGCAACGGCGTGTTGAAAGAAACCCGGATAACTCTGGAAGAGATGCTCAAATTGCCTGATGCCCGGTTTGAGCACGTGTATTCCACCATTAATAACTGGCCTATAAAAAAGAAGTTTGCAGCGAGAGGGGTAAAGGTGGCCGCGGCGCTGAAAGCCGCAGGCGTCAAGGATGAGGCTAAATGCATTACTGTTAAGGGGGAAGATGGATACGAGTGGTCGTTTACGCGGGAGCAGTTGTTGGAAACCAAAAGATATTATTTCCCGGGCGTGATTGAAGGAGACCCGGCCAATGCCGAACCGGTGGAGCCGTTAATTGCTTACGAGTATATGGAAAGCAGTGACAAATTAAGCGAGGCCAGGGCGGACAGTTTATGCCTGATCATGCCGCAGGCGAATGTCAATGAGCAGACCAATCATACCTTTGTAAGAGGTGTTAACGGGATTATTGTGACCGTGGACGACCCGGGAAAATGGATAGCGGCTGCCGTATCTCCCCCGGCAGGAAAGATTACCGGGGGAGATACGGTAAAACTTCAGCATAAGGAAAAAGGAAAGGTAAAAATGTATTATACTCTGGACGGTTCCACGCCGTCGGAAAACAGTACGCTCTATAACCCAAGTACGTATCAACCTGGATTAAACAAGCCCATCGTGATTGACAAAGACACGGTTATCAAGGTTTTAGTCAAAGGTTTCGGCAAATATGACAGTGACATTGCCGAGTATCATTTTTATATTAACTGAGACTTGTTACGCATCCGNNGTCTTGCTGGTTGCCGGTCTGAGCCTGTTGACAGGTTGTCACAACCAAAAGCAAGCAGCGAACCCTGATTCAACCCGCAAAGCGCCGGAAAATGCACCGGTTATCCTGACTATTACGGGAACCGGAGTGGAGCGTGAAACAAAATTTACCCTCACGGAACTGAAGAGCATGAAGGACGCCCTGGCCAGTGAATGCTATTCTACCGTAAACAACTGGCCAACGAAAAAATTTTTTGCCGGAAAGGGCGTTTTGGTTTCCCAGGTATTGAAAAAGGCCGGGCTTAAAAATGATGCCCAAACGATCATTGTCAGGGCTTCGGACGATTATAACGCCACTTTTACCAGGGAACAACTGGATGAAAAACGTTTTTGCTTTCCGAAACTGTTGAAAGGTAGTGAGGAAGGGGCACGAGAGGTTCCGGCGATCCTGGCCTGGGAGTATCAGGAAGGCTCCAACGATTTGAGCAAGGCATCCAGCGGCAAACTCTGGCTGCTTTTAGGCCAGAAAGGATTAAACGATATGGTTACTTCGGCCTATGTCAAAGATGTGATAACGCTCGAAGTATTGACCTTGCCTCCCGGTCAATGGGGCGTGGTTCATGCCGAACCGGCGCCCGGAAAAGTAAGGCGGGGGACAAAGATCGTTTTAAGCCATCCCAAGCAGGACCGGGTAAAAATATATTACACTGTCGACGGAAGCACTCCAGATGTAAAAAGTTTAATATATAATCCCAGCACAACATACTTTCAGCCGGATCTTAACAAGCCGGTTACGGTTGGCAAATCCGTGATCATTAAAACTATTGTTATTGGCTTCGGAAAACACAACAGCCAGGTAGCAACGTTTAAATATGACGTGGAGTAATTTCCGACTGTCGTTAACAGAGCCCTTGCCGGCGGATTCGGGGATAGTCGATTGTTGCTTTCCGGAAAAAAAGGGGGGATAAAATGTTATCCCAAAAAACAAATAAGCAAAAAACAAGAGAAGCAGGCCTAATTTTTTTGCTCACGGCGTTATTATGGTGTTTTTTAGGCCTGTCCGCTTCTGTAGCGGCAGAGCCCACTACCTCCGTTAGGGTAGTTAAATACGCCACTGATAAAAAAACCGTAGCTAAGGAAAAGGTGATCGACTTTCGCTGGATGAAAAAAAACCTGCCCGTATATGGAGACGGGAAAACCCATTACTATCACCAGGGACCGGTTTTTGAAGGAGATAAGTGGGACCCTGACAGGACAAAAAGTTTAAAAGATAAAGGAGCAGTTAAAGG
>DMIY01000035.1 GCA_003457075.1 Desulfotomaculum sp.
TGGCAAGCTATTTTCGTGTTAATATTTGACGCAAGAGTTCCCCGGGAATGCCCCGGAACACTTCCGCCCGTCCTATTTGCACCGGCAAGGCGAATGTATATTGTCCATCCAGCACTTTTTTATCCCGCTCCATGGAAGCCAGCAACTCATCAACGGAAAGGTGTACGGGTATTTGAACAGGCAGCCCGGCTTTTTTTATCAGATCTTCAATGCGCTGTGCTTCCGCTGCCGGCAAAAGACCCATTACGCTTGCCAGCCGGCTCTCTGCCACCATACCTATGGCCACCGCTTCCCCGTGGCGATAAATGTTATAGCCCGTCAGGGCTTCTATGGCATGGCCCAACGTATGACCAAAATTTAAAATGGCCCGGTACCCCTTTTCTGTTTCGTCTTCCTGCACCACCGCTGCTTTTATTTTACAGGAGGTAGCGACAGCACGGGCCAAAGCTTCCATTTCCATAACCAGTAATTGCTCTAAGTTTCTTTCCAGCCAGGCAAAAAAAGCTCCATCGGCGATTACGCCATACTTAATTACTTCTGCCAACCCTGATTTTAGTTCCCTGACTTCCAGGGTGGAAAGCACATTCATGTCTGCCATTACCAATTTTGGCTGGTAAAAAGCACCGATGATGTTTTTCCCGCGGGGATGATTAACAGCTACTTTCCCGCCTACGCTACTATCCACCTGGGCCAAAAGCGTAGTCGGCAACTGAATAAAAGGCACACCCCGCATATAGGTGGCAGCCACAAAACCGGCCAGGTCCCCTACCACGCCTCCACCCAGAGCGATCACAACAGAGTGACGATCCAGTTCTTTAAGATATGCTGTATCGTACAGTTGTCCGGCAACATCCAGGCTCTTGGACTCTTCGCTATCAGGCACAGAAGCCGGGATTACCTGATAACCGGCGCCGGTCAGGATTGCCTCCACCAATTCACCATACAGGGTGCGCACTGTAGGGTTGGTAACCAGGAGCACCCGCCGGCCCAAAGGCATGTCCTTCATATAAGCATCCAGGTGAGCCAGCAATCCGGAGCCGACATAAATATGGTAACTACGTTCACCAAGATCCAGATAGATATCTACAGGTACGGTCATTTTATACTTCCTCGAAAATAGATTTTAAGATAATCTACTATTTTATCCACCACCTCATCCGGCCGGCAGCGGCTCGTGTCTACAGTAAAATCGGCCACCTGGTAAGCTGGCGCACGTTCAATCAGCAATTCCCCGATCCGTCTTCTTAAATCATCTTTTCCATCGAGCAACGGACGGTGACGCTTGCCCTTGACCCGGTAGTAAATTGTCTCTGGATCAGCGCTAAGGCAGATAAGTATTCCATTTTTCTTTAAGTTTGCAACGTTTTCCGGATCCAGAACCGCTCCTCCACCCGTAGCTATTACCAGACACTGACGTAAAGCCAGCTTTTGCATCACAATCCTTTCTTCCGAACGAAACCTGATCTCGCCGTCCCGGGTAAAGATTTGAGGAATGGTTTTACCCGTAACCTGTTCCACTTCGCTGTCAGTATCAATAAATTCCCAACCCAGACGGGCAGCCAGGCGTTTACCGACAATGGTTTTACCCGTACCCATAAAGCCGATAAGAACAATGTTTATCACTATGATCAGCCGCCCTAACTTTTAGATACTTCTTTCCTTCACGTAATCCAGGTAGGAATTATAATTTTTCTTAAGCTCTTCTATTGTGTCACCACCAAACTTCTCTACGCAAACCACAGCCAGTTCCCAGGCGGCAACTGCTTCCCCTATAACGCTGGCGGCAGGAACCGAACAGGTATCGGCCCTTTCCACAGAGGCCGTGCAAGGCTCGTGAGTAAGCAGGTCGACACTGTGCAACGGTTTGTAAAGGGTAGGAATAGGTTTCATAGCCGCCCTTATGATCAGGGGCTCGCCGTTGGTAACCCCTCCTTCTAAGCCTCCCGCCCGGTTTGTCTGGCGGTAAAACCCCTGCCCCGGCTTGTGAAAAATCTCATCGTGGGCTAAAGAACCAGGCAAAGCAGAACCCGCAAACCCCAACCCTATTTCCACTCCTTTAATGGCCGGAATACTCATCAACGCCCTGGCCAGATTCCCTTCCAACCGGCGGTCCCAATGAACATAACTGCCAAGACCGGGAGGCAGCCCATAGGCTCGTATTTCAAAAACACCCCCCAGAGAATCTCCCGTTGCCCGGGCATGATCAATTTCCCGCATCATGGCTTCTTCAGCCACCGGATCAGCACAATATACAGGCGAAGCGGCCAAAAGCTCCTGCAGGCGGGATAAGGTAGAACGTCCCACTTCAAGCCACCCGGCCAACTCAGAAGGTTCCCGGGCAACTACCGATCCAATCCGCAAAACACAGCCGATAATTTCTATTCCCAATTCCCCTAACAACCGCCGGGCCACACTGCCCACAGCCACCTTAGCTGCTGTCTCCCGGGCACTGGCCCGCTCCAATACATTCCGGATGTCATGCTGCCGGTACTTTAACGCCCCTGCCAGATCCGCATGCCCGGGGCGGGGACGGGTAACCACTCTCTGATCCAGACGGGCGCCAACACCTGGATCCATAATTTCCTGCCAGTTTGCCCAGTCACGGTTTTCAACCTGAAGGGTTACGGGACTGCCGATAGTCAATCCACCGCGCACCCCGCTTAAGAAAAGCACACAGTCATTTTCAATTTTCATCCTGCCTCCACGCCCGTAACCACCCTGACGCCGTGCTAACTGCAGGTTTATATAATCTACACTAAGGGAAAGCCCCGCCGGCAAACCTTCAATAATGGCCGTCAATGCAGGACCGTGGGACTCGCCGGAAGTCAGATGACGCAGCAATATAACTCCCTCTCTTTTTTACCCTTCTTACCACCTATGGTCATAATAAACTTGTTTCCAAAACATTTCTGCCTGTGCGTCGCCTGCAGACAGGCACGCAGACAGGCAC
>DMIY01000197.1 GCA_003457075.1 Desulfotomaculum sp.
CTCTCCCAGCTGAGCTATGCCCCCGTGACGATTTAGATTATACCACGGGAGCAGTTTAAGTAGCAAGAGTTTGTGTCGACAAAGTTTTTGTTGAGTTTTTTGCCGAATTCTACGATGCTTTTTGGGTTAGGACTTCCTGCTTTTGCTTTTTGATCGCCAGTTCTTCGGCATAGTCGCTGGAGACCAGGTACAGGTTGACCCACAGCTCGTGTTCGTTTGGCTTGCCTTCCAGTTCCCTGGATAACTCCTTAAACTTTTTTTCCACGCGATCCTTAAATGCCGAGAATTCCACCAGCAGATCAACCGCTTCCCGCTGATTATAAGATGATCCTTCCCGCAATATTTTGGACAAGATCCCCACCTCTTTTTTATTTTAACGGTTTTACCTATCAGGAATTATAAACCTTATGGAATAATTTGTTAAGGGGTATATATTGTCTAACTAATGATGATTTTGCAACAGAAAAGGGCCTTCAGGAAAGTGGCTGAAGGCCCCCGGCAGGGTACTTGTTCGTTGTCCAATGAAAGGGCTGGCTTGCTGGCCCTTTCATTGCCCGCTAGATGCCTGTTGACCGTAGAATGCGCCTGCTCCGCCGGCGCCATAGCCGGCAGCCAGACCTGTTTGTCTTCCTGTGTATGGCGCCCCCCAGCCTGTCTGCATCGCTCCAAACTGGCCGCCCCAGCCACTTTGGGTTCCTCCTGGATACTGGCTACCCCAGCCGGCTTGGGTGGCGCTGTATTGAGTTGCAGGGCTGATCTGGCTCGGAGTGTACTGGAACATTGGACTTGTTTGATAACTTTGTGGAGCGCTGTACTGAGCACTGAATTCTGGCCGGCCTGTGCTATATCCGTATTGGCTCCCGAGGGCTGTTGGAGATGTACTGATCTGGCTACTCCATCCTGTTTGAGGTGTACTGTAAGAGGTTCCCCAACCCATGCCTGGCGCGTATTGTGCCCCGGCACCTGCCTGCCCCATGGTATACGGGCTGGCCCAACCAGCCTGCGTCTGGGTGAACTGAGATCCCGGCGTACTATACTGGAACGTTCCCTGGGCCTGTGGGAAGTACATGCCAGCCATCTGTTGAGCCAGACTACTGGTCTGAGCAAGGCTCTGGTTGAGATGATTTACCAGGTATTGGATTCGTTGCAGGTTCTGGGAAGCAGTTGCTTCTTTTTGCTGCAACTGTTGCAACTGGGTTGAGTTGGCTTGTTCAGACTGCTGCAACTGAGTGGCCAGTTGCGAAATGGAATTTGCTTCATCCCGCAGATTTTGCAATTGTTGTTGCAGTTGATTAAACATACCTTTATCCTCCTTTGAGCATGGTATTTTCACTATGTTTCCTAAAATTATCATGTCCATTGCCAGCCGGATTATGCACTTGTCCCGGCAAGTTTTTTTACTTTAATCCTTTGAATATTTCGCAATCCAGTTTTTCTGACCGTCCATAGATATGACAGCCCTCCTGGTTGAAGTACGAAATCCCGGACTTCCGGACGGGTAATTATTATACTTAGGCTATGATTTATAAAAACTGCAGGGACGTCGCGGAGCAACTGTTCCTGAGCGTCGTGGTAAAAGCGTGTGCGCAGAACAGGATCTAAAGTGCGCTGCGCCGTAATAAGCAGGGTATCTACTTTTTGATTATGGTAGCGGGTGGAGTTTAAGCTGCCGGCAATTTGCGCTGAGGAAAATAAAGTATACAAAAAGTTGTCCGGGTCGCCATTTTCACTCGTCCAGCCATATAAAAACGCGTCTCCTTCCTGGCGGGAAAGAGCCTGCTTAAATTCTTCCCAGGGGTAAGTTATTACCTGTGTCTGAAAACCTGCTTTCTTTAATTGCGCTGCCAGGGCCAGGGCCAGTTTTTCGCCGCCTGCAGGATTGTACGGCCGGGAGTTGGTATAGCTGAGCAGGGTGATTTTTAAGCCATCGGGATAACCCGCAGCCGCCAATTGCCGGCGAGCTTGTTTTGAATTATATGGATATTGTTTTAAACCGGCTCTAGATGCCATTATTTCCGGAGGCAGAGGACCACTGGCCGGTGTTGCGCAATTTGCAAACAGGGTCTTAATCAGTTCCTCCCGGTCTATGCTCCGGCAGGCCGCGATGCGTACCTCCGGGTCATTAAAAGGCCTTTTATCAGTATAAAAGCCAAGATAACTGATGTCCATTCCTGTTGCGCGATGAACCTGCATCCCCTTCCCTGTCAATTCGGAGAAATCAACAGTAGACGCACCTTCCACAACATCGGCCTTGCCTGTAAGAAGCATACGCACCCGACGGCCGGGCTCATTCTCCACACGGAAAATAATTTTCGTAATGGCCGGGTTTTTACCCCAATAGCTGGTATTGGCTTTTAAGACAACCTCACGGCCTTGATCCCACCGTTTTAGGATAAAGGGGCCCGTACCCACGGGATGCCGCCAGAAGCCGGCGCCATATTTTTTAACTGCAGACGGACTGACTACCGGGGCAGAGAATGGCATGGCCAGGTTATTTAAAAAAGGAGCATAGGGGAATTTTAAGTTGAAACGGACGGTGAGATCGTCGATAATCTCTACTGATTCAACCATTCCGTATGTCAGATCAGCATAGGTAATGGTATTGTTTGTGTTTTCCTTCAACTGGCGGTCTACGCTGAACTTAACTGCCGCCGCATTACAGGAAGTACCGTCATGAAAGGCTACGCCGGGCCGGATCTTAAAAGTCCACTTTAATCCATCTTTTGATACTTCCCAATCGCCGGCTAGGGAAGGTTCAACCACGGTAGTACCTGGTTTGAATTTAACCAGGCCTTCATAGATATTAAGAATGATTCCGGCAGATAAAGAGTCTTGCGCCCGGGCAGGGT
>DMIY01000179.1 GCA_003457075.1 Desulfotomaculum sp.
CCGGCAGAATGGCTTGCAAAATTCGCTCGACTTCCTCTTTCGTTGGGCCGCCGGCAATGGTTACGCCCTCGAGGATTGCAAACCAGGCGTTGTTTACGCCTATCTCGCGCAGCCGCTTTCCGTACTTTCTGGCGTGCAGCTTACCCATTTCCTGGTGGTAAAGCGCGAAAAGATCCGGGTTTTTACTGATTAACTCTTCTATTTCCTGCCAGTACAAATCGCGGTTGCTCCCGCTTTTCAGATAAAATTTTAATTTCTCGGCATCGCTTTGTCCTTCCCGGTTCTCCGTAAAGGGCAAAGAGGTAATCATGCCAAACGACGCTTTAGCGTTTTGGTAAGCATCGTTGAAGCTCTGCCGGACGTTCCGGCCGAAGGTGAGGGAATACCGGGAAAAGATGCTGTCGTAGATAATTGCCCCCCGGAACGGTAAAAGCACAGCTTCGACCATTACGGGCAAATAAGGCCCGAACATTTCTTCAAAAGGCGTGCTCAGCGCAAGCACTCCGTAAGCTTTGGGCGGTTCCTCCGGATCAAGAAAAACAGTGTAATTCTTTAGCTGACGAACAATCAGGAACCTTCCCTGGACAAAGTTTTTCCAGTCGCTGACGATTTTTAATTCTTCGGGAGGGAGGTTTGCTTGCTTTTCGGCAACAAACGAGTCAATTACTTCCGGACGTTGATACAACTCGTCCCTGATTTTTTTGTTTTCTTCCATCGGAAATTGCTGCAAATCCTCTGGGGAATTGATTCCCTCTACGATCTTGAACTTTTGGTTAACGTAGACCAGCAATTGGTGAAATAGTTTGTAGAATAATTCCACGTCTTCTGGTGGTAAATTCATCCTGATTCCTCCCTGCAGTAGTTTAATCAGTCAAGAATGTTACTTTATCCGCCTCCTGACGGGCAGTTATTCCAAAATATTGAAAAACCTTTCCACAACGTTTTTTCCACCTTTTTTATCTTGAGGCACAGGCGGAGTTTCACCCTCCAGGTTTTCATCTTCACCGGTTTCGTACTTCTGCCAGACAGCATACAAGGCCCTGTAATCACCCGCTATTAATTGTGCCCGGACCTGCCCAAGCAGGTTAAGCAATTCATTTTCCGACCCAAAGCCGGCAACGGGTCCGTCTTCTTCATCATCTTCCTCGCCGTTTTCGTAATAATCATCGTTGTTTTCCTTAACGCAGGAAAGATCAACCCGGCAGTTGATGACAACTATCGCCCGGTTGCCGGACTCGCTTATTTCCACGCCCAAATCGTCTTCGTCACAAAATTCGTATCTTTTTAATTCGGCCATCTGCTCCGGAGAAGTATTAAAGGCGATGGCCAGCGTCCACCAATCGTAATCCTCCCGGTACATGACGTCGTAATACTTTTCTAATAGATTCATCCATCCGCCGGGGATGTCGTATCCATCAACGTGGTAAATAAAACTTACCCGCCGGGAGGTCGGGTTGGCTCTTCTGGACAACGAAGCCACCGCTGCCCTTTCTTTTTTGCCAAGCGGCCTATCCATGGCGAGAAATTCATACGACGTTGAACTGTGGTCCGGCGTGAAACCGTTTTTTACGCTGATGATTTTCAATCCGGATCTCTCCTTTGGTTATTTTTAATCAACCATTCAGGATAGCCGTAGTTTTCCTCCGCTTCCAGCCATCCTGCTATTTCTTCAGTAGTCGCGTAAGGAAACCCCGCTTCTGTGTAGCCGATACTTTCTTGAATACTCAAAATAAGGTCGGCCGGATAGTTGTGGTATTTTTGACGTTCCGGCAGGGAAAGAAGCGGGTTGGGGCAACCTGGATCGGCTCCCCGGGCGTCTGCTGCAAATACCCGGCATCCCCCACAATGGACTTTGGCCGCGCAACGACCGCAATGACTGTTTTTGAAGGACTTGCTCTTCCGGAAGTTCCGGTATTTTCTCAAAATTTTGCTGTTCGTCCAGATGCTTTCAAAATTATCCGTCAGCAGATTGCCTGCGGAAAATTCGTCGCCGACCAACTGGGAGCACGGAAACAACGATCCGTCCGGCGCCATGGACAATATCCTGTCCGCCGCGGTACACCCCCTGATCCCGAAGTGCGCCGCTTTTTGGGAAGGCAAGTTTCTTTCCAAAAAAGCCAGCCCGCAGTCCACTCTGAACCGGATGTGGGGATAGGTATCCACCGTTTTCGCTAACATCCGTTCAAATGCCAGAAGAGTATCCCGGTCAGGGTTTTCTTTTCTCCAGCGGTTGACGTCCCCCGGCGGCTTGTAGCGCAGCAGCGTTATCTGCTTGAATCCTGCTGCGGACAACAACTCGACAATTTGCTCAAATTCGCCAATTGTCGAGCGGGACAAAATTAAATTTGCGCCCACGTCAATACCCTGCTCGCCGGACAGATAGATTACCCGGCGCAGCTTTTCCCGCTCGTTTTCCGGATGTTCCAGCATCCCGGGCTTGATTCCGATCTGCAGGCATTTGATATATTTTGCAGTCCTGCTGAAGACACCGGATTCATGCTGGTACCTGCCCGTAGTCAGGTGGACGACGAGATTTCTTTCCCGTGCCCTGGCGACGAGCGTAGCGAGATCAGCCCTTAAAAATGGCTCCCCGCCACCTATGGCCAGTTGAAAAACTCCTGCTTCGGCAATTTTGTCGATCATCTCCAGGGCATGTTTTGTTTCGAGTTCAGCGGCGAATTTATGTTTATGCCGGCGGACGTAACAGTCCGGACAGGCGGCGTCACATTTAAAGGTAACCGCCCAATGTACGGTTTCCGGAGCGCTTAAATCCGGGGTGGAAGGCCACGTTATCCGCAAACGGTTATCTTGATCAAAAGAGTAATCTTTTTTCAGAATACCCTGCGGCATTACGGCCAATATTTGCAGTGCAAGCAGTTTTTTGACGATCCGGATCGCCGTGAAGCGGTGAGGATGCTTGCCATAGGCGTTTGACCAGAGGACGTCGAGTTCGTTAACGTCGGCTACGCCAACCTTTTCGAGAAGCAATATCAACGCATAGGCTTCCCTGTCAACGTCAATCATGGTTCCTGTACCGGTATGGAAAAGTATCCCGCCGAAATATTCCTTTCTGTGTCGAACACTGCCAGAAAGACTGATATATGGTGATCGCATTGGGCCATCGCCCGCCTAAAATTATTACTCCAGAAGAAATTATCATACAAAAAAATCGGACTGTTATCCTGGTTATGTATAGGTATTGCCATGGGTTAAGCCAATAATTTCATTCACCTGGAAAAGCATGCTTTAACCCACAAATTTTTAGCCAAATATCAGAGTATGATTAAAAAGTAAATGGCTGGCCATCACCTGAAATCCACGAATGCAGATCTGATTACTTTTTCTTCACCAGGAACCAAAATCCTTCTATGGTAAGAAAAAAGCTGGGGAGTACCCGGCCAGTAAAGCTTTCTGCCACCAGCGATGTCGGTGATCCGGTTAAGTTT
>DMIY01000199.1 GCA_003457075.1 Desulfotomaculum sp.
CCTTAGAAGTTATTATCCGGACCAATCCTCACATAAACCCCGATGAGATTTACCCCGGGCAAAACATCAACATACCTGTTGTGCAATAGCCAAAAAATTAAAATCAACTTATTAATGATAGAACTGATGGCCGTAAATGGCCACCTATTTCTTCAGCAATAACCATGCTCCCCCGGCCATTAACAACATCCCCGCCACTCTATACCAGGTAAAAGGAAGCCGTTCCATCCCCAAGAGGCCAAAATGATCGATGACGGTTGCAGTAAACACCTGTCCCAAAATAATAGCCGTAGTAGCCGGGGCCACCCCTACCTTTGGTATGCTGCACACCACCCCATAGACGATCAAAACCCCGAGTACACCACCAAGGTATGTATACCACGGAGAGCGGGCGAACTGGCTCAACTGGCCATCGCCCAAACCAAGCGCGAAAAGTAATATGCCCACCAACACCAATCCTACCAGGTGGACGACAAACGTAGTTTCTAAAAGACCAATCATCTTGCTTAATGCCGCGTTTAGGGAACCTTGCATGGCCATAAGCATTCCTGCGGCCGCGGCGATCAACAATGCCAGCAATTTACCACTCACTGTTCATGCTTCTTTCATATTTTTGTCCTCTATACTTAAGATATTTTTTTCAACCGCCCCAAATTATATGCGACTGGTACTGACTGCACCAGCCGCATAAATACGTACCTGCTAATTCTAAACCCTGTCAACCTGCGCCTAAACGCGAATCCCAGGCTGGAACATTTGTCTTTCGCACTTCTTTTGCCCTGCCGGGGGCAGTATTTTCACCAGTTGCCTGTTGTTCCTGCGCGCCGGAAGAAGCAGGCTGCCGGAAGGGCCCGATCATCATGCTGCCCAATATCTTGAGCAACATGGAAGGGTCGGGCATTCTTCCTTCTTGAGGATTAAGCAGGTTCATCAACATTGCTGGATTAAACAGCGGCCCGCCAGATGCATTTTCAGCACCCCTCTCACCCGGTTGCTGCTGCTGGCCGGCAAGCATATTGGCCAGCATTCCCATTAAAGGATTGTTTGCTCCAAGCTGGGGAACAGCCACTGCATTTAACTGCTTGTTCATTAAACTGACAATCCCCAACAGGTTTAACAAACTTAGCATCAACATAGTATCTGCACTTTCGGCTTCTTGCTCTGACTGGAAATCAAGCAATTTATAAAGCACTTGTTCCAGATGATAGCCTTTTGACCATTCTCCAAGCATTTCAATACCTCCCTCTACAAAGAAATATATTCACAGGATCAACAAAAGTTCCCAAGAATAATATTCCTCCAACAAAATGTAACAGGATATCAGCTTAAAGCGTAGTATAACCAGAAGAACTTATCAAAACCATTGCGGCTTGAAATAGATTTATATCCACCTTTTAAAAAGCTTAAAACGAAAGGGGGGACAAAAATTGCCCCAAAGTTTACAACCCAATAATCCCTTTACACTATTTCTAATTCTGATTTTGCTGATGCTATCCACAAATCCTGATTTCGACGGACAACTGGCTTTTTTGAAGTCTCTTGTCCAGGCCACTCAGCTCTCAGTGCGCACTTTCCAAAACGGGCTGGGAGGCCTCCATGCCGCCATGTCGCAACTCTAAGTCTCAACGGGATGATGGAAAGGAGGTACTTGTTTGTTAGACCGTCAAAGTGGAATTGAACATTCTTTTCTGGCGCCAATAATACTCATGCTTTCTTTAAGACCGGATGCCGATGAAAAATTAGGCCAACTGGCTTCTATTATCGAAGCCATGTATAACGCCGTTCAAACATTTCGCTCAGGACTGGAAAGCTTCCACTCAAATGTAATGAGGCCTTGAATTTCCGGGATTATGGCTAGAATCCGGGTTTGCCGGAAGCCTCCCGGGAGAGTGCTGAAAATTTACCGGTACCAGCAATACAGGCCGCCGGAAGCCTTAAAACACAATTACTCAAAGATTGCTCCGGCATCCGGCGGTCAATCTTTATAGCAACACCCCTACTATTCTTTAACCTGTGGTTCATCTTTGTTTTCTTTGTAATTTACTCTCTGCGTCAAAAGATTAACTATACCCATCAGGTTTAACAGACTGACCAAAATAAGCAGGCTTCCCTGGTCCATACCAGGGCCGCTGCTTCTTTCCAACAGAGAAAACAAGGTTTTTTCCAACCCACTAACCCTTTGTTCTCCTTCCATTTACCAACATCCCCCCTTGAAATTAAAACAACCCCGGAATCTCAGGCAGATTTATTCCTCCCGTCAATCTGGACACTTCTTCCTTAAGAAGGCGCCGGGAGTGGCGCAGGGCCTCATTAAAGGCCTCGCCGATCAACCCTCCCAATCGCTCCTGCACCAATAAAAATGGTGCAACTGGTCCAAAGCGTATCTCCACTAACTCTTGCAAGCCGTTCATAAACAATTGTATCGCTCCCCCGCCACTTTCTGCAGAAACAACTATTTTCCTGAACTCATCCTCCGATTGCTGCAATTGTTGCAAAATCTTACCCCAATGACCAAACACAAATAAACTCCTCCTTAAAAAGAGAAGCTGTTCTACCACAGCTTCTCAAAACAATCTATTGCCGGTCAGTAATTTGCCTAAAACCCGCCGATGCATTCAAAAGTTACATCGTCGATCTTTACCATACTGGCATTTGGAGGCGCAGTAGTCCCTGACTGGAAAGTAAACCTGACCAGGGCAGTAGTAGCGCCTGCAGGCGCAGCCTGTGTATTGATTGCAAATTGCTGGTAGCCATTGTCCGGGATGGTGGTGCTGGGGAAACTCTGACTCACTCCGTCAATTGCCTGGCCTATCCTGTTAAAGAATCGTACCTCGGCAGTCAAGGTAAAATTACTGGCAACATGAAAATTTTCCCGCGCCCAGAAAATCAGCTTATAAATCCGTCCGGGAACAATGTGATTGCGCACCGGCTGGAATATCGCTGCCTCGGAAACCGGTACAACGCCCAGCTTGGCAGCAAAACTCCCGCTGTGGGCTGTGGAAGTAGGAGCTACATTCGTAGCGCCCCAAAAAACGGGAACGTTGCCGACCCAGTGTTCCAGTCCGGGATCTTCCAGCAGGTTACCAGGCGGACAAATTTCCGGCGACGGGCAGAGTTGAACAAAAATCTGGCGCTCTTCTACTATTTTTATCCTGATGATGATTACGCCGGTTTGCTGCAGGCGGCCTCCCCGGATAAGTTCCCAACTGACATCAACTCTGGGCTTAAAATGGCGGATAACCACTTCGTCCTCATCAAGTACGGGCTGCGGCTGCTTTAACTCAATCATCCTGCTAAAAGAAATTTCTTCCTGCGCATGCTTTACCTGGTCATCTTTATTTACATAATAAATCTGCTTATGAAGCACGCCGCTGACAATAACCTTTTTAAGGACCGATACCCCTCCCATCATTTTCTTGAAGTGATGATCCCATTCCTTAGGGATAACCATATGCCAGTGCCCCATGTGTTCGTGAATAAATACCGGTTCGGCTTCTAAATCCTGCACCCGGGCATCGATATGATCTATTTTTTTTGCCAGTTCGGGCAGGTGGATAGTTTTATCAATGAGGACCTGCGCCTCTTCTTCAGATAGTACTACCGGCGTCACGATTTTCATGCACAATACCTGTTCGGGTTCTGTGTACTCATATTGAATAGGCATACAACTAAAACCTCCTTTTAATTAGGGACATTCCTGTCCATATAGGAACACCCAAACTTCAGCAGGTGTGTCCCCTTTCATTAATTTATCTTGGTTTTTCAACCTTTTGCCGGCGGGCAAGGTATGTTAATAACCTGACCCACCTGTAATTGCTCGGGGTTGACACCCGGGTTAGCCTGCCTAATGGCCTCGACAGTCGTTCCAAATCTTTGGGCCAGCACGAAGAAAGTATCCCCGGACTGAATCGTATAGCGAATGACTTCTCCCGGTACACATACCGGCGGCGTTGGCGCCGGGGTAACCGGCACGGTTACCTCAACTGCTACGTCTCTTTGCAACGTTTCGATAACTTTGGCGGTTACTTTGAGCACCAGTTCAATGGTTATATGACAGGCCTCATATTCCGCTGTGATATATTCGACGACCGCCCGGACGTCCACCTCCATGCCTTCTTCGGCTCCCGGAATTTCTACAAAAGTACGGAAAGGAATTTTCCTGTGCATGGCGTGTACGGGCTGGTCCGGCAGACCCGCCACATAAATCACTTGAACATCCACATCACCCCGGACGATTACTTTGTTTTTTAAGATTTTAGTTTCTGTTACCTCTACTTTATCAACCGTGGTATTCAGGATCTTTTCTACGTCCGGCTTAGGTTCAGGCGTTTGAAACGTATCGCGTAAAACAACCTGGGTTGTATCCTCTCCTACTACATGATCAATTTTTAATCTGACCATGGTGGCCTGAGCGCCCATTACTTCAGTGATTACATTAATCTGCCTGGTTTCAAAAAGATTGGCAGTAAGCATTAAAACGACATCAGCACGCAGGCGGTCGGGACTGAACTGCTCAACGTCTGCGCTTTCCACTTTTACGTCCACTCTTACATCCATTTCCGGCTCGGCGCCGGGTACCTCTAAAAAGTCGCTAAAGGGAAACGTCCTGTGTAACTGGTGGACAGGCTGGTCGGGTTCTAAAGCTACGTATAATACCTCGACGGTAACAGTGCCATCTACAATCACCTTATTTTTCAGAACCCTCTTACCGGTAACCCCTGCTGAAAACATCACCTCCAGAATCTTATCAACCGAAGACTTTTCACCGGGAACGTCAAACTCGTCGCTGACAATAACCTGTTTTGTTTTACTTGCCACCACATTGGCTACTTTAATCATTTCTGTTTTACAGGTAGCCCCGGCCGGACACTGAGTTAAGACATCGATTTCCTGAACTTCGGTAACTTTAGCAAATACGGACAACACGGCGGCCACATCAAACTGCCGGGCATCATCACGGCTGCGGACGACACTTACATCCTCCACAGCAACTTTCCCCTGCACTTCCATCCCCGGCCGTGCGCCAGGAACATCCACAAAGGTTGTAAACGGCAATTGCACGTGCATATGATGAACGGCCTGGGCAGGTTCAAAGGCAATATAGACGATCTGCAGGGTAAGGGTTCCTTCAACAATTACTTTATCCGGTACGATTTCCAGCTTCTTAATTTTTGCCGTCTTATCTGTTGAGAGGATTTTATCCACATCCGGCTTTGCATCCGGTACGGTAACTTTGCCACGAACCACGACCTGCTGCGTGTTTTCGCTAACTACCTGATGAACCCGTAGCTTTTCCGAGGCCAGTGCACTTGGCGCCATATACATACTTCCCCCTTTCAAAAGTAGTCTAATAATATATATATGAGATACAGAAATAAATGTGCGGTAATTTGAATCAACCAGGATTACTTCTTCGGAAATCGCAGTAATATTAAAGTTTTAGGGAATTGGAAATGTAATACAAATATGTTTCTTAAGGTACATTTTTATTTCCCCGCAGTTAGACCGAAATAAAATTTTATGCCCGCCAGGCCTTGTTTATCAAGGCTTAGCGGGCACAACAAGTAAAATAACAAACACCTTCGAAACCGGTAAACTGCTTATGGTATTTGGCGGCAATGTCGTCCTTACGCTTTTTGCAAACTTTAGAAACAAAAATCCCCCGCCTCAAAGACCCGGCGCGGGGATTTTTAAAACATGTTGTGAATCAGGCGAGGGAAAAGGTAAACGCTAATCCTTCCGGTTCAATTTCCTCAATTGGTCCTCTATATCTTAACTTAGAAGGAGGTAGCTTATAGCCAACAGTCGCCTTTTTTCCAATTACGTCATCCGTAATTTTATCAGGGTCAACACCAACAATATTTCCTATTAAACCAGGTCCTTCTTCCAGTTGAGCCAAGGCTACAATATAAGGCACTTCATCTTCAAAACCCTCTGAAGCTACTCTTATGACTGTATACGATTTTATTTCTACCTTTCCTTTTAATTCTACTATTTCTAAGTCCAAACTCGCACATTCGCTGCAGTTAATTTTGGGAGGACAGATGTAGGCTCCACAACTATTACACTTTAATCCTAGAAGCTTTCCGTTTTTTAAGTTTGCGAAAAATTCTTTATGAGGCAATTTATAGGTAACCATTTTTATCCTCCTTTAACCTTTAATTCCATAGATAATATTACAAACAGTAGCCGAATCTCCACCCAAAGTATCAGTTAAGCCTATTTTTGCTCCTTCTACCTGAGTACCTCTCTCCACAAACTCTCCTCTTAATTGTTTAACTATTTCGTATGCCTGAGCAGCGCCAGTAGCTCCAATCGGATGACCTTTAGCTTTAAGACCACCTGAGGGATTAATTGGTATCCGGCCCCCTATTTGGGTTTCGCCTTTTTCC
>DMIY01000186.1 GCA_003457075.1 Desulfotomaculum sp.
GCCCGGGTGTGTTCTGGAAACAAAAACTTGAGGCCCTTTGGTTGTTTTCTTAACTTCTAAAATATAGGCTTTAATTCTATCACCGTGGCGATAAACTTCACCGTGCGCCTGTTCACTGGGGGTCAGTATGGCTTCAGCCTTACCCAGTTCTACATATACATTCTTTTGCTCAGCCCGCTGGACCACCCCGGTAACAATATCTCTTTCACGATTAGCATACTCTTCGTACACCAGATTGCGCTCGGCCTCGCGAATGCGCTGCATTACCACCTGTTTGGCCGTCTGAGCAGCTATGCGTCCAAAATCCCTGGGCGTTACTTCATATTCTACTACTTCTCCCAACTGGTAGCGAGGATCAAGTTTGGTAGCATCACTCAAAGATATTTCCAGTCTGGGATCAACATCTTTCTCTACTACCGTGTGCTGGGTAAAAACCTGGTAATCACCAGTTTCTCTGTTGATCTGCACTCTGGCATTTTGTACCGACCCAAAATTGCGTTTATAGGCAGAAAGCAATGCTGCTTCAATGGTCTCCATCAATATATCAACCGGAATTCCCTTCTCTTTCTCCAGAGCATAAAGGGCTTCCAGAAATTCATTATTCACTTTTTGCATGCCTCCTTACCTTCCCAAACATCCGCCACCAGCCGGGCCGAAGCCACCTGTCGCATGGAAATGGGTATCTCGTCATCCCCTATCCCGAGTACCACCGTTTGCCCTGAAGCATCAATTAAACGACCCACAAGCTGTCCTTTTTCATTTTGGGGAGCAAAAGTGGTAATCTTCACGAGATGACCCCGGAAACGTTGAAAATCTGCAACCGTTTTTAATGGACGTTCAATTCCCGGCGAAGACACCTCCAGAATATAAGCATGGGAAATAGAATTTACTCTGTCCAGGAGCGCATCCAGCTTTTCCGACAGAGCCTGGCAATCGTCCAGTGTAACTCCACCTTCTTTATCAACAAACACCCTTAAGTACCAGCGACCCTGCTCAATCGTATACTCCACATCTACCAGTTCCAGTCCCAATTCTTGCGCCGGCAGCAAGGCCAACTCACGTACGGCGGCAATTATCCTTTTCCTGCTCATAGCAGGGGAAGACCTCCTCTTAGAAGAAATCGCAAATTTTGTTTTTTCCATAGTATAAGATGAAAGAGTGGGCACTACCCACTCTCCTTTACGCGACTTCTTGCCTCACACCATTCTCAATTCTAAGTATAACACACAAAAACTTTATTGACAAGAATAAATCTATAATGTATGGCTATCAACTTAACATAAAGCCTGACCGCTGTCATTTGTCCTTGAAGCAAGCAACTTATGCGTAATGCCGGCCGGCCATATAGCATCTTATTTAAAATTTCCAATTTCCAATCTTCAGTTTGCAATCAGAACCAACAAGGCTCTCTATCATCCCGGCGATCGAACGGGCGGCCCGGGGCTTCCCCAAACGTGCCGCAACTACTGACATTTCCTGCAACCGCCACGGTTCACTTATATACTCCTCTACTTTCTGCACGAGTTCTTTTACACTGCTCATTAACAATGCCGCCCCCGCGCCGCTCAAAAACTCCGCATTCCGGACCTCCTGACCGGGGATGGGATCAACTATAAAAACAGGCAGTCCCTTAGCCAGGGCTTCGGCACAGGTTAGTCCCCCAGCCTTACCAATCATGAAATCAGAAACCGACATCAACTCATGCATATTACTCACAAATCCTAAAACCTTTACCGGATTGCTCAAACCGGGAACCATGCGTTCCAGCTTTGTTCGCAAAGAATCATTATAACCAGTGACAACTATCATCTGACAGGGAACAGAACTGTTTCCCAAAGCCTTGACAATATCAGCCAGAGGTCCCATTCCCAGGCTGCCTCCCACGATCAATACCGTCTTTTTTCCCGGATTTAAAGATAATCCAGCCTGCACTGCCAAACGATCCACAGGGTCAGCAAAGCAGGGGTCAACAGGAATTCCACAGGCACAAACCCGTCCCATATCTATACCATACTCTTTAAAAGAAAATTTCAGTTCTTCTGCCGCCACCGAGAATAAATCCACCCTAGGGGAAACCCAGAAAGGATGAACAATAAAATCAGTAAGAGTAACCACCACAGGTTCAGTAAAACAACCCTGTCCCTTTAGCTTGTCTAAAACACCCAACGGAAAAGGATGAGTGCAAACTACAACCTGGGGACGATACATGCTTAAAAACCGGATTAGTTTGGGAGCAGCAAACTTATTTAAAACATTATTGAATTCTTCCCTGGCTACACTAGATAAGGGGCGTTCCTTTTCTGCCAGGTGGTATAAATAACCATAAAATAATGGAGTTGCTTTCAGAATTTCAATATAAGTGTTGAATAACATTTTATCCCAGAAGGGGTTGGTATAACGAAAGGTATCCAGCACGGTTACTTCTGCCTGCGGGTTTAGTTCCAGAATGGCACTCTTCACAGCCGTAGCCGCCCGCATGTGACCGGCGCCGACAGATACTGATAAAATGAGAACCCGGTTTAAAGTCGCCATAATAACCCCTTTAAAAATAAAATTTAACCATAAACACAAAGTATGATATTAAAAGAAATTGTAAATTGCAACATTGAAACTTAAACTGCATGGATACTTTCCATTCTGAGTTCTGAATTCGTATCCCCCGAAGAATTACAGTAATCCCTGACATAATCAACCACTTGTTCCAAAGGCACAAGCACCGTACTACCGTCCCTGCGTCGGCGAATCTCCAGGTTGCCGCTTTCCACTGCTTTGCTGCCAACAGTAAGACGCAAGGGATAGCCAATTAAATCAGCGTCCTTAAACTTGACCCCGGCCCGTTCCGGCCGGTCATCCAGCACAGTTTCCACCCCAGCCTCAGATAGTAAGCCATAAACCTTTTCTGCAAGCGAAAGCTGCCCTTCATCCCTGGTGCTCACCGGCGCTATCAGTATCTGAAAAGGAGCAATCGAAACAGGCCAGATAATACCGTTTTCGTCGTGGTTTTGTTCCACCGCAGCAGCCATAGTACGGGTGATGCCGATACCATAACATCCCATAACCACAGGTCTGCTCTGACCCTTTTCGTCAAGGCAGGTGGCTCCCAACACCTTACTGTACTTATCGCCCAGCTTAAAAACCTGGCCTACTTCAATTCCCCTTGCTTCACTCAAGGGGAAACCACACCGGGGACAACTATCTCCCGCCTGTACCAACCGCAGGTCGGCAACCACGTCCGGTTCAAAGTCACGGCCCGGATTTACATTCAGCAAATGGAGATCATCCTTGTTTGCTCCTACTACCGCATTAACCATTTGCATTACTTCCAGGTCAGCAACCAACCGTACCCCGTCGAGCCCTACGGGACCGGCAAAGCCCAGCCGGACGCCCCTAACTTTCCCCACCGTTTCCGAATCAGCCAACTCACATTTAAGAACCCGCAGCTCTTTTTGCAACTTGACCTGATTGACCTCCCGGTCACCGCGCACCAAAGCTGCTACAAAACCTTTTTCCGTCTCAAAAAGTAAGGTTTTAATTAAACGGCGGGTATCCATCCCCAGGAAAGAGGTTACCTCTTCTACCGTCCTCTGCCCCGGCGTGGCCACCTCCCGCAACAGGGCCAGCGGCTCCTTCGCCTTCTTTTCTGCAGGTACAGCCGCCCGTTCTACATTAGCAGCATAGCCGCAGGAGGACTGGGCGCAAAAAACCACCACCGATTCGCCTGCCTCGGCTAAAACCATAAACTCGTGGGTATCGTTACCTCCAATAGCGCCGGCATCAGCCTCAACAGGCCGGAAACGAAGTCCGCAGCGCTGAAAAATACATGTATAAGCCTCGAACATTTTCCGGTAACTGGTTTCCAGGCCAGCCTCATCCCGGTCAAATGAATATAAATCCTTCATAATGAATTCTCGTCCGCGCATCAATCCAAAACGGGGACGGCGTTCATCCCGGTATTTGTTTTGAATCTGATAAAGCAGCAACGGCAACTGCCGGTATGACTTTACTTCATTGCGCACCAGGTCGGTGATGATTTCCTCGTGGGTAGGCCCCAGGCAAAAATCCCTGCCGTGACGATCTTTTAGCCGGAATAATTCGGGACCGTAAACATCCCACCGTCCTGATTCCTGCCATAATTCCGCCGGTTGAATGACGGGCATCATGATTTCCTGGGCGCCCTGCCTGTTCATTTCTTCCCTCACAATTGCTTCTATTTTTTTAATCACTCTTAAGCCCAGGGGCAACAGGGTATAAACCCCTGCTGCCGCCTTGCGAATAAAACCCGCCCGCAGCAGCAGCTGATGACTGATCACTTCAGCTTCCGCCGGCACCTCGCGCAACGTCGGCAGCAATAATTGAGTCACCCGCACTTATGATTCACTTCCTATCGAAGATAACTTTTCTGCCTCCCGAACCAGTTCCTCCACCAATTCGTCTTCCGGAATCGAACGAACTACTTGGCCCCGGCGGAAAAGCAGCCCTACCCCTTTCCCGCCGGCAATACCCACGTCGGCTTCCTTCGCTTCTCCCGGCCCGTAACCACACAACCCATTACCGCTACCTTCAGCGGTTTAGTTATCCCCCGCAGCCTATCTTCCACTTCATTGGCAATCCTGATCAAATCAATCCGGGTACGGGCACAGGTGGGGCAGGAAACCAGATCAATCCCCCTTGTCCGCAAGCCAAGGGATTTTAGTATTTCATAACCAACCCGCACCTCTTCCAGTGGATGACCGGTTAAAGAAACCCTTATCGTATCACCTATACCTTCCGCTAAAAGGGCGCCGATACCTACTGCCGATTTGATAACGCCCGAACGCAGGGTGCCTGCTTCCGTAACCCCCACATGAAGAGGATAATTTACCTTTTCAGCCAACATCCGGTAAGCTTCCAGCATCAACGACACATTAGACGCCTTTACTGACACTTTAATGTCAAAAAACCCCAACTCCTCCAGCAGTTGAATATGCCGCATGGCGCTTTCCACCAGGGCCGCAGCAGTAGGAGAACCGTAACGATCCAAAAGGTCTTTCTCCAATGAACCGGCATTCACCCCAATGCGTATCGGCACTCCCCTTTCTTTTGCCGCCGCCGCTACTTCCGACACCTTCTCCCGCTTTCCTATGTTACCGGGATTGATCCGCAGCCCATCTACGCCTTTCTCCAGGGCAGTCAGAGCCAGGCGATAATCAAAGTGGATATCGGCAACCAGAGGAATTTCAATTTGCTTTTTGATTAAGTGTAAAACATCCGCCGCCTCCCGATCGGGAACAGCCACACGAGCAATCTCGCAACCCGCCCGGGCCAACTGGTTAATCTGGGCCGCGGTAGTTGCTGCGTCTTTGGTATCAGTGTTGGTCATGGACTGAACAGAAACGGGGGCGCCGCCGCCTACCTGTACCTTTCCTACCCACACAGGCCGGGTCTTCCTGCGCTCCATAGATATTCCCCTTCCCCTCCCCCTCCCACAAGGGGAGGGGAAACATCTTAAATCTATCTACTTTTGAAACAACTGTAGCACATCATTATACGTGATAAAAACAAAAAACAGCATCAATAACCCAAAACCTATCAGGTGAATAAAATTTTCCTTTACCGGATCCACCGGCTGGCCGCGCAGCCGCTCGACAACTAAAAACATTATCCTGCTGCCATCCAACGCGGGAATAGGAAACAGATTAAACAAACCCAGATTTATACTTAAAAAGGCAGCTAGTTGGAGCAAACTAAAAATACCAAAGCCCGCCGCTTTTTTTATTTCCGACACTATCCTTACCGGCCCACCCAGATCTAACGGCGACTGACCAGTGATCATCAGGCCAATAAACTGTACAATTAAAACCGTAACCCGCCCTGTGTATTCAGCGCCTTTAAACAGGGCGCTGAATAAATCCAGGCGCTGGACCCGATTGACAGGGTAAATCCCTATCTTGCCCTGACCATGCTCATCCCGCATTGTTAATACATGGACTTCCTGTTGCCTGCCGGCACGTTCAATCGTGAGCTCAAGAACCTGGTCAGGATGAGCATTAATGATGGCAGACATCTTTCCCCACTGGTTTACCTGCTGACCATTAACAGCAACAACTCTGTCCCCCGGCTGTAAACCGGCATCAATCGCCGGCCCGCCGGGGAGCAGCCCTTCAACAGTGGTGGTAGGCAGCGGTAGACCATCAAACATAAAAACTACAACCAGCAACAAAACTGCCAGCAAAAAGTTCATCAGCGGACCGGCAGAAATAACCATCATCCGCTGGAACACGGTTTTTTTATTGAAGGCCTGAGCTTCATCCTCTATTTTTTCTTCCGGCTCCATACCGGCCATCCGCACAAATCCGCCCAGCGGCAACACCCTGAAATTGTAAGCGGTTTCCCCTCTCACCACACCGGCCAATTTGAAGCCAAATCCAATGCTGAACTCGTGGATTTTGATGCCCACCAGTTTGGCAACAATGAAATGACCAAGTTCATGAAAAATAATCAACAACCCAAAAACGGCCAGCGAAGCCCATAACGTCTGCATTTTATCACCCTCCAACTATCTGCCAGGCCTGCTCGCGTGCCCAGTTGTCAGCAGCAAGCACCTCATCAATCTCATTATACTCCATCACTTGATGCTTATCCATTACCCGCGCAACAATCTCAGGAATAGAAGCAAAACCAATCAGATGGGACAAAAAAGCTTCTACTGCTACTTCATTGGCAGCATTCAAAACAACCGGCATGGTACCTCCTGCCCGGCAGGCATCGAAAGCCAGGGAAAGACAGCGAAAGCGTCTTAAATCCGGCTGTTCGAAGGTCAATTCACTCATGCTGCCCCAGTTTATTCTGGGCAATTGGTTGGACCAGCGAGAAGGATAAGTCAGCGCATATTGAATAGGTATACGCATATCCGGTACTCCTAACTGGGCCAGAGTGGAACCGTCAACAAATTCCACCATAGAATGGATAATGCTCTGGGGGTGTATAACTACCTGGATCTGATCATAGTTTACCCCAAACAACCACCTTGCTTCAATAACTTCCAGACCTTTATTCATTAAAGTTGCTGAATCTACAGTAACTTTACGCCCCATTTTCCAGTTGGGATGGGCCAGTGCCATTTCCACGCTCACTTTGGAAAGGTCAGCAGATTCCCGGCGAAAAGGACCTCCCGAAGCAGTCAGAATAATTCTGGCTACCTCCTCCCGGGGCGCCCCTTCCAGACACTGCCAGATGGCCGAGTGTTCACTGTCCACCGGCAAAATACGCACTTTGAATTGCCGTGCCAGTTCAATCACCAGCGAACCGGCGGTCACCAATGTTTCCTTGTTGGCCAAGGCAATGTCTTTACCTGCCCTGATGGCCGCCACCGTAGGAACAAGGCCGGTAATGCCGGGAACCGCGGTCAGCACCACATCTGCCTCAGAGCAAGCGGCCACAACTCTTAAACCGGAATCTCCCCGGCAAAGTTCGGGTAAGGTAGCCGGGTCCAAGTTGCGGGATAACTCATCCACTTCTTTTTCTCCGGCCAAGGCCACCACGCGGGGGCGAAACTCCAGAATCTGCTCTGCCAAAAGATTCCAGTTCTTCC